>JBQGDU010000308.1:0-10548 GCA_052039245.1 Aeromicrobium sp.
TCACGCCGTCGGCACCGCGTCCAGACGTCAGTCCGAGGACCGCCTCCACGACGTCCGGCTCGTCGAGGGCGACGATCTCGGCACCCCGTGCCTGCACCCGGGCGAGACGCTCGGGGACACGGTCGATGCCGATGACCCGGATGCCGTGGTGCAGGGCGAGCCGGGCGGCCATGTCGCCGATCGGTCCGAGGCCGACGACGACGAGCGTCTCACCCTCGCGGACCCCGGCGTACTGCACCCCCTGCCACGCCGTGGGCAGCACGTCGGACAGGTACACGTACCGCTCGTCGGGCAGGTTCTCGCGCGCGGGGATGGCGCCGTAGCTCGCATGCGGCACCCGCAGGAACTGGGCCTGACCGCCGGGGACGCTGCCGTAGAGCGAGCTGAAGCCGAACAGGGCCGCGCCCATGCCCTGCTCCTTGACCTGGGTCACCTCGCACTGGGTCTGCAGACCGCGCTCGCACATGAAGCACGAGCCGCAGGCGATCTGGAACGGGACGACCACGCGGTCGCCCACGTCGAGCGACCGGACGTTGCTGCCACGCTCGACCACGACTCCCATCGTCTCGTGGCCCATGACGTCGCCGGGTGTCATGAACGGACCGAGCACCTCATAGAGGTGCAGGTCCGAGCCGCACAGCCCGGTGGACGTCACCTCGATGACGACGTCGTCGGGCTCCTGGATCGTGGGGTCCGGGACGTCCAGCACCTGGACGTCGCGCCGGCCCTGCCATGTCACGGCCTTCATGTCGTACCTCCTGCTGTGTCGGGGTCGCGCCGGGTGGGCGCGTCGGTCTCGTCCTGCTCCACCTCGCTGGCGTCGGGCGACGGCTCGACGGGTGGTGCGTCGGTGTCGGGCTCGGTGTCGGGCGACGTGGCGGGATTCACCGGAGCGCGGTCGTCAGCGTCCGGGGAGCCGGAGGAAGATGGTGCGGTGTTCATGCACGGGGTGTACCCGTCTGCGCCCGCTCGACACGTGAGTCAGGCTGCGTCGTCGGTCACGTCCTCACGGAGCCGGGCGAGCAGGGCCGTGAGACGGCGGGACACCTGCATCTGGCTGATGCCGAGGAGCTCACCGACCTGCCGTTGCGTCAGCTCCTCCACGAAGCGCCAGTGCAGGAGCTGACGGTCGGCACGCCCCAGTCGACGGCACAGCTCGCCGAACGTCACCTGCTCGTCGACGCGGTCCAGACGCGGGTCGCTGCGTCCGAAGGCGTGACCGGCCGTCTCGGCCTCCTCGGTGGAGTCGCAGGCGAAGCACCCGCGTGCGGCGAGGGCCTCGCGGACCTCGCCAACGTCGACGCCCAGTCGTCGGGCGAGGACCTGCGGATCGTCGGCGGTCCGCGGCGCCGCCTCGCGCTCGACCGAGATCTGAGCCTGCAGCTCCTGGATGCGGCGGGGGGGACGAACCTGCCAGGCGACGTCGCGGAAGTATCGCTTGAGCTCACCCCGGATGGTGGCTGCGGCGTAGGGCGCGAAGGCACCCCGTCGCTCCTCGTAACCTCGTGCGGCCTTGACCAGCGCGAGCCGGGCGACCTGCTCCAGGTCGTCACGGTCGACGCCTCGGCCGGCGAAGGACCGGGACAGGTGGGCGGCGAGCGCGAGATGCTCACCGATGAGGTGGTGCTCCGACGACGTGGCGTCGTCGTGGGGATTGGGAGCGCAGCTCATTCAGCCCTCCGGGGATCGGAGTGTGACGGCTGCGGCTTAACCTTCTCCCAGCCTGCCTGCCAGCAACGGATGTGGCAACTCGGCCACCAGCCGTCGCCTCCGACCCGAGGCCCGGCGCATGGACGCGGGAGGGGTGGGTACCTCCGTCGAGGACCGCTTCGCACCGGACGTCGAGGTCCGGCGTCGATCCACAGGAGGACCATGCAGCCGAACGTAGAAGAGGCACGTGAACCGGGAGCGCGTCGTGGCAGGTGAGCAGTGACGCGGCAGCGAACCATCGGGCTCGAGGAGGAGATGTTCCTGGTCGAGCCCCGGACGCTGGAGCCGGTCCCACGGCGACCGGACCCCGATCCCTCGAGTGGCGACGCCCAGGAGGACTCCATCGAGGCGGAGATGTTCGCCGCCCAGGTGGAGACCAGCATCGAACCCGCCGGCTCCGCCGGGGAGGTTCGTGACCGTCTCGTGCGGGCCCGGCGTACGGCCGCGCGCACGGCCGCGCACGTGGGGGCCGACCTCATGGCCTCCTCGACCGCCGTGGTCGGCGCCGCCACCCGGCTCACCGACGACGACCGGTACCGCGAGATGGTCGCGCAGCACGGCCCGGTGGCTCGCCAGGCCGCGGTCTGCGGCATGCACGTCCACGTCGGGGTGGAGGACGAGGACGAGGCCGTGCACGTGGTGGACGCGATCGCTCCGTGGCTCCCGGTGGTGGCCGCTCTCTCGGCGGCCTCGCCCTACGCCCAGGGGGAGGACACCGGTTTCGCCTCCTGGCGGGCCCACTGCTGGGACCAGTGGCCCTCAGCCGGCGTGGTCGAGCCGTTCGGGGACGTGGCCACGTATCGCGCGGTGGTCGACGCCCTGGTGGCATCCGGGGCGGCTCACGACGACGCGATGGTCTACTTCGACGCCCGTCTCGGGCGGGGCCTGCCGACCGTCGAGATCCGGGTGTGCGACGTGCAGCCCGAGCTGGAGGACGCCGTCGTCCTGGCGGTGCTGCTGCGCGCTCTGGTGGCCACCGTGGCCGAGCAGTCGACGTCGCGCCCACGTGTCGAGATCCTCCGGGCGGCCAGGTGGCTCGCGCGCCGCGACGGTGTCAGCGGCATGCTGCTCCATCCGGTTCGCGGCGGACCGGTCCCGGCGGCCCAGGCGGTGCGGGCATTGGCGGAGCACTGCGACGCGGCGCTGCGGGCCGCCGGCGACCGCGAGCTCGTCGCCCGCGCGCTGTCACGGATGATCTCCGACGGCGGCGCTGCCGGAAGGTTGCGCTCTGCGGCGGAGGGCCACGCCTCCCGGTTGGGCCGTCATCTCGTCGCTCGGACCACGGCGGCCCTCGATGGATGAGCGACAGGATGACCTGCCTCGCCCGCGAGAAGACCACTCGATCACCTTCGGTGGTCTGACGATCCGGTACGACCGGGCGGTGCTGGAGCCGCGGGCGTGGACGATCGCCCAGTCCGTGTGGGCGCGCACGCTCCTGCACGAGGTTCCTGACGGTGCGGTGCTGGAGCTCTGCACGGGGGTCGGCCACATCGGGCTGGCCGCCGTCGCGGGTTCGGGGCGCCGCGTCGTGCTCGTCGACCGCGACCCGGTGGCTGTCGCGTTCGCTCGGGAGAATGCTCGCCCGCTCGCGGACCAGGTCACCGTGCGGCAGGCGCCGATGGACCAGGCCCTGGCTGCTGACGAACGATTCGCCCTCGTCGTCGCCGACCCGCCGTGGGTCCCGACGGCGCAGGTCGACCGACACCCGCAGGACCCGCGCGGTGCGATCGACGGCGGCCCGGACGGGCTCCGGCTCGCCCGGGAGTGTCTGGAGGTCATCGGTCGTCATCTGGTGCCGGGCGGACAGGCGGTGCTGCAGATCGGCACCCCGGCGCAGGCGCAGGACCTGGTGCCGGCCGCCCGAGCCGCAGGACTGCGCGCGGCTGAGCTGCAGACCCACGACAGGGGCGTGCTCCTGCGGCTGATGCAGGACTCAGGGGGCGTCTGAGGGGGCCGCGGCCTTCACGGTGCGGCGGGCCAGGAGCTTGTGGGTGCCGTCGCACCACGGCGTGCGGGCGGAACCGTCGCACCGGCACAGCGCCACCACCGGCCGGTCCGCGGGGGTCGCCGAGCCGGTTCCGTCGACGACGAAGTCCACGCCGCGGACGAGGCGCGGGCCGTCCGTCGTGGTCATCGCACCGACTCCAGGACGTCGTCGGCGTTCCGGGACTCGAGCTCCAGGCAGAGGTAGGCGCCGAGGAGCACCTCACCCTCCGCGGAGGGGTCCGCCTGCACCATCCGTCCACAGATGTCGCGCCACGCGAGCTGCTCGTGCACGGCGTCCGCCTCGACGTGCTCGTCGTAGTACCGGATCACCCGGGGGTCGAGGTCGAGTCGTCGCAGACCGTGCACGATGTCGGCGCACGGCAGGGAGCTGGTCGCCTCGAACGCCGCCAGGTGTCCTGCGGCGGCGAACCGGAGCCGGCGACGCAGGCACAGCATCGACAGGGCGTTGCTCGACGTCAACGTGCTGGCGAGCGCCTCGTCGACGTAGGCGCCGTACGAGGAGTCCAGGCCCGCGCCGTCCAGCGCGTCCGCGAAGAGCTGGGAGTGGACCCGGTCCGGCCGGCCACCCCCGAGCTCGTCGTACTGCAGCTCGGCGAGGGCCGCCTTCGGCGCAGGATCCAGACGAGGGAGCACGAAGCAGTGCGGGTCGGACTCCTTGAGGTGGTAGATGCTCCTCTGGCGCAGGATGTGCCGGACGTCGGCCGTCGTGGCGTCGCGCCGCACGTAGCCGGCGACGCCGGGCCGCGCCTCGAAGGTCTCGAGCATCCCGGCGAAGTTTCGGGGGCCGTCCCAGTGCTCGAAGTCGGCTCGCAGTGCCGACTCGAGCTCGGCCTCGAGCGAGGATCGCAGTCGCACGAGGTCCGGGTCCCACTCCAGATCGGGATCGATCGTGTCGAAGCCTCGGTAGTGGAGCTCGAACAGGGTCCAGAGCGTGAGCGCGCGGTCGTCCACGTCGGTGACGCCTGCGACCGTCGTGGGGAGGTCGGTCCGTCGGCCGAGCAGGTAGTCGTTCACCGCGGTGCCCAGCGGCCCGCGTGCGTCGGGGAGCTTCATGCCGGATCAGTACCCCGTCAGCTCGTGGCGACACGCGGGCCTTCGTCACACCCCGGGCCGACGACGTTTCGCACCCGCGCTGTGGGGTACCCCGCTGGTCGGCCGTCGCGGAGCCACCGCGACGAGCCACCCGGCCCAGCCTCCGAGGAGTCACCATGAGCACGACCGAGTCCACCGCGAAGGGGGTCGTCATCAGTCTCGAGGACTGTGACGACCTGGCGTTCCTCCGCGCGCTCGAGACCGACGAGCCCTCCGACGTGGCCGTCATCTGCCTGCATCGCGACGGGGTCGCCGTGCCGACGTGGTTCGAGTCGACGGCACGGGCGTTGGCCGAGCGGCGTCCCGTCGCCGTTCTCCGTCATCCGTCCGGCGTCGTCGGCTTCACCGACTGCCGGGGCGAGTGGCAGGACGTCTTCGGCACGGACCTGAGCGCGGCCCTGCGCGGTCTCGTCGAGGGAGCGGGGGAGCTGTGCAGCCCGGGCTACCGCGAGCTGTTCGTGGGGGAGGTCGACCGGCCGCTCTGAGCTCGGTTCGTCCGGCAGCTCAGAAGTTGCCGCGACGCTCCTGCTCGCGCTCGATGGCCTCGAACAGTGCCTGGAAGTTGCCCTTGCCGAAGCCGAGCGACCCGTGCCGCTCGATCAGCTCGAAGAAGACCGTCGGACGATCGCCCACCGGCTTGGTGAAGATCTGCAGCAGGTAGCCGTCCTCGTCGCGGTCGACCAGGATGCCGCGCCGCTGCAGCTCGGAGATGGGGACCCTGACCTCGCCGATGCGGGCGCGCAGCTCGGGGTCGGTGTAGTAGGAGGCCGGCGTGTCGAGGAACTCGACCCCGTGAGCGCGCAGGTGGTCGACGGTGGCGAGGATGTCGTTGGTCGCGAGCGCGAGGTGCTGTGCGCCGGGACCACGGTAGAACTCGAGGTACTCATCGATCTGGCTCTTCTTCTTCGCGACCGCGGGCTCGTTGAGCGGGAACTTCACCCGGTGGTTGCCGCTGGCCACGACCTTGCTCATCAGGGCGGAGTAGTCCGTGGCGATGTCGTCGCCGATGAACTCCGCCATGTTCGTGAAGCCCATGATCCGGTGGTAGAAGTCCACCCACTCGTCCATGTGGCCGAGCTCGACGTTGCCCACGACGTGGTCCAGGGCCTGGAAGACCCGCGTGCGTCGGCCGGTGCCGGGCTCGCCGGCGCCCGGGGCACCGTCGACCCGCTCGATGCTGGAGGTGCGTGCGACGTAGCCCGGCAGGTACGGACCGTCGTAGCGGGAGCGGTCGACGAGGGTGTGTCGCGTGTCGCCGTACGTGGCGATCGCGGCGGTGCGGACGGTGCCGTGCTCGTCGGTGTGGTCCTCCGGCTCGGCCAGGACGGTCGCGCCTTGGGCGCGGGCGTGCGCGATGCACCGGTCGACGTCGGGCACCTCGAGGGCGATGTCGACGACGCCGTCCCCGTGCGCGCGGTGATGGTCGGCGACGGGACTGTCTGGATCGACGGCGCCCTTCAGCACGAACCGGACCGCACCGCTGCGAAGCACGTAGGCGTGGTGGTCCCGGTTGCCGGTCTCGGGGCCGGAGTAGGCGACGAGCTCCATCCCGTACACGTTCTGGTAGAAGGCCGACGCCTGCGTCGCGTTGCCCACCGCCCAGACGATCGCGTCCCATCCGGTGACCGGGAACGGATCCGCGGCGCTGTCGTACTCCACGAGCCCGACGAGCTGCTGCAGCTGGTCGAGGTCGAGGTCGGCGAGGCGTTCGGCGTCGGTGAGGGAGATCGTCATGAGAGCCAGGTCACCTCATCGTCGTGATCGGTGCAACCGGCCCATCTCCGACTCGTCATCTCGGATCGACGGGTGCAGTAGATTCATCCACAACGATGCAGGATGTCTAGGAGATCGCATGGATGCTCTCGACCTCGCCCTGGTCCGCGCGTTGCGCGAGTCCCCCCGCGCCGGAGACCTGGAGCTCTCCCGACGGGTCGGCGTCGCCCGGGCGACGGTGACCTCGCGTCTCACCCGACTGGAGGAGTCCGGCGTGGTCACCGGGTACGGCCCGGACGTCGACCTGGCCGCCGCCGGTCACCCGGTGCTGGCCTTCGTGACCCTGGAGATCGCGCAGGGCCGGCTCGAGGACGTCCGCGCAGAGCTCGACTCCCTGCCCAACGTCCTGGAGGCCTACGTGACCAGCGGCGCCGCCGACGTCGTGTGCAAGATCGCCGCGACGTCGCACGAGGACCTGCAGGACGTGCTGCTGCACATGAGCTCGACCGGGTCCATCGTGCGGTCCACGAGCGTCGTCGTGCTCAGCGAGCTGGTGCCGCCCCGCACGCTGCCGATGCTCGCACGTGACGTGGCGCCCGGTGGGCGATCGCCGGCCTACCGGTGATCGCGAGTCAGCGGCCCAGGTCATCGGCGCAGGGACGCGAGCCGGCCGAGCGCCTCGTCGATGACCTCGGGTCGCTTGCAGAACGCCCAGCGCACGAGGGGTCGACCGGCGTCCAGGTCGTCGTAGAAGACCTGGTGGGGCACGGCGACGACGCCCGCGAGCTCGGGCAGAGCGAGGCAGAACTCGAGCCCGTCCTCGAAGCCGAGCGGGCGGATGTCGGTGGTGGCGAAGTACGTGCCCTCGGGCTCGAACACCTCGAACCCGAGGTCGGCGAGCCCACTGCACAGCTGGTCCCGGCGCGCCCGCATGCCGTCGACGAAGCCGGCGTAGAAGTCGTCGCCCAGGCCGAGCGCGTGCGCGATGGCCGGCTGCAACGGCGCTCCCGACGTGAACGTCATGAACTGCTTCGCCTGCAGCAGTGACTGGACCAGCTCTGCCGGCCCCGACGCCCAACCGACCTTCCAGCCCGTGAAAGAGAACGTCTTCCCGCCGCTGGAGATGGTCAGCGTCCGCTCGGCCATCCCCGGAAGGGTCGCGATCGGCACGTGAGGCGCTCCGAACGTCAGGTGCTCGTACACCTCGTCGCTGACGACGACGAGGTCGTGCTCGCGGGCGACGTCGGCGATCTCCGTCAGCTCGGCGCGGGTCAGCACGGTCCCGGTCGGGTTGTGCGGGCTGTTGAGCAGGATGGCGGTGGTCCGCGGCGTGACGGCGGCCCGCAGCTCCTCCACCGGGAGCCGGAACTCCGGCGCCCGAAGCGTCACGGGTCGTCGCACGGCCCCGACCATCTGGATCACCGCGACGTAGGAGTCGTAGTACGGCTCGAGGACGATCACCTCGTCGCCCGGCTCGATGAGTCCGAGGAGGGCCGCGGCGATCGCCTCGGTGGCGCCCGTGGTGACCGCGACCTCGGTGTCCGGGTCCAGGTCGAGGCCGTAGAACCGACGCTGGTGGTCGGCCACAGCGCGGCGCAGCTCCGGCACGCCCGCCCCTGGTGCGTACTGGTTGCGGCCCCCACGCAGCGCCTCCACCGCGGCCTCGACCACGGAGCCGGGTCCGTCGGTGTCGGGGAAGCCCTGGCCGAGGTTGACCGCGCCGGTCTCCTGGGCCAGAGCGCTCATCCGCGCGAAGATCGTCGTGCCCAAGCCGTCCAGTCGCGCGCTCTGCGTCCTCATCACGCCGACCCTACGCCGTGCTCGTCGGCGTGCGCCTGCTGCGGACAGAGCAACGCCCCGCCGGTCTCGGGGGGTGAACCGGCGGGGCGCGCACGCTCATTCTAGGCCTCGGGCGACGGCGTTCAAGCGGTTCGTGAAAAAACTCCCGTCGGGGCGCGAGCACCCCGTGAGATGATGGCGGTGATGACCGCCGCTGCCCCCGACAAGCCCGCCCGACGCCGTGCCGCGCGGCGGCGCAATCCCGTCGTCCTGCTCGTCGGGACGGCGCTCATGCTCGGCGGCGTCGCCATCCTCGGGTGGGGCGCCTGGCAGTACTGGGGCACCAACGTGGTGGCCAAGCAGGAGCACACCCAGATCAAGCAGGTCATCGCCGACGACTGGGGCAAGGGACTGGACTCCGACGCCATCGGTCTGCTGCGGGTCGAGCGCTGGGGTGACGACTACGAGGTGCCCATCGTCAAGGGCTTCGACGACGACGACCTCGCCCGGGGCGTGGGCTGGTACGAGGACGGCGTCATGCCCGGAGAGGTCGGCAACTTCGCCATCGCCGGACACCGTGTCACGCACGGTGAGCCGTTCCGCGACTTCCTGGAGCTCCGCAAGGGCGATCTCGTCGAGATCGAGACCCGCACCCACGTCTACACCTACGAGCTGGAGAACGCCGGCGACTCCCTCACCCTCGACTTCACCGTCGGCTGGCCACTGCAGCCGGTGCCGGACCCCGAGCTGCGGGGCGAACAGCCCACGGAGGCGAAGCTGACGATGCTGACGTGCTCGGAGCTGTTCCACACCCGCAACCGCAACGTGGTCTTCGGGAACCTGGTGGACAAGGTCGACAAGACCGAGAACCAGGCCTGATGCACGACTACCAGCACGAGTTCATCGAGCTCGCCCTGCACCACGACGTCCTGCGGTTCGGCGACTTCACGCTCAAGTCCGGCCGACGCTCGCCGTACTTCTTCAACGCCGGCAACTTCCGCACCGGCGCGGGTCTCGCCGGGCTGGGCCGCTTCTACGCCGACGCGATCACGACGGCCGCGGTGGACTTCGACGTCGTGCTCGGGCCGGCCTACAAGGGCATCCCGATCGCCTCGGCCACCGCCGTGCAGCTCGCCGAACGCCACGACCGCGACGTCCCGTGGTGCTTCAACCGCAAGGAGGCCAAGGACCACGGCGAGGGCGGCGTCATCGTCGGCTCGCCCCTGGAGGGACGGGTGCTCGTCGTCGACGACGTCATCACCTCCGGCAAGGCCGTTCGTGAGGTGCTGGCCCTCGTGGAGTCCTCGGGCGCGACGCTCGCGGGCATCCAGGTGGCCATCGACCGCCAGGAACGCGGCACCGGCGAGCTGTCCGCCATCGGGGAGCTGGAGCAGGAGACCGGCGCGCAGGTCGCGGCCATCGTCACCCTCGACGACGTCATCGCGCACCTGGAGCAGACCGGCCGGCACGCGGAGCACCTCGACGCGGTCCGCTCGTACCGCGCCGAGTTCGGCGGGTGAGCGAGCCCGGGCCGGACGGCACCACCGGCGACCGGGTGGTCGGCGTCGGTCCGTGGGAGGGGCCCTGGCCCGACGACCCGCGGTACGACCCCGAGCTGCTGGCCGCCGGCGACCGCCGCAACGTCGTCGACGGCTACCGGTACTGGCGGCTCGACGCGATCGTCGCCGACCTCGACACGCGGCGTCACCCGTTCCACGTCGCGATCGAGAACTGGGAGCACGACTTCAACATCGGCTCCGTGGTGCGCACCGCCAACGCGTTCAACACCGCCGGCGTGCACGTCGTCGGACGTCGCCGCTGGAACCGACGCGGGGCGATGGTGACCGACCGCTACCTGCACGTGCACCACCACGAGGACGTCGCTGCGCTCGCTGCCTGGGCCCGCGCCGAGAGCCTCCCGCTGCTCGGCATCGACAACCTGCCCGGGGCGCAGCCGTTGGAGAGCACCGATCTCCCCCGCTCGTGCGTCCTGGTCTTCGGCCAGGAGGGTCCGGGCCTCTCCGACGCCGCTCGGGAGGCGTGTGCCGCCACCTTGTCGATCGCCCAGTTCGGCTCCACCCGCTCCATCAACGCCGGCGCGGCCGCCGCCAGCGCGATGCACGCGTGGGTGCGTCAGCACGCGGACGAGGGGGGACGACGGTGACGGGCGACATCGAGGTCGGGGCCGTGGATCCTGCCGATCCGAGAGCAGTGCAGGCTCTCGGGGTCTACCTCGAGGAAGTCGCG
>JBQGDU010000309.1:0-2448 GCA_052039245.1 Aeromicrobium sp.
TAAGAATTGATTATTTAGACAAGAGAGGAAAGAGGTGAGACAAGAGACAAGGGAGTTAAGATAAGGGAATTAAAGAGAGAGAAGTAGAGAGTTAACTCCGCCGGTTTACTGCTATGGACAAAGCCAACTCGCTCTTTCCTCTCTTATCTCATCTCTCACCTCTCTTGTCTAGATCTCAACTCCTTTCAAGGGCGAGCATGAGGCCGCGGAGTTCGGCCAGGCCCCGCAGCCGACCCTTGGCCACGCCACCGGACGTGGACTGCGGGAGGTCGTGCACCACGACCACGCGGCTGGGCTGCTTGAACCTGGCGAGCGAGGAGCGTGCAGCCTCCTCCACCCTGCGGACCACCTCGGCGTCGTCGAGCGTCTCCGCGGCGACGACGAAGACCACGACGGCCTGCCCGGTCCTCTCGTCGGGGGTGCCGACCACGGCCGCCTCGACGATGCCGTCGACGTCGCCCAGCACGAGCTCGACCTCCGAGGGGTAGACGCTGAAGCCGGAGACGACGACGAGCTCACGCAGCTTGTCGAGGACGACGAGCTCGCCGGCGTCGTCGAGGTAGCCGACGTCACCCGTCGCGTACCAGCCGTCCGGGCCCGGAGCGTCGGCGCCGTCCGGCCAGTAGCCGGAGAACAGGTTGTCGCCCCGCACCCAGACCTCCCCGGGGTCGCCGGGCTCGGCGTCCCGGCCGCCTTCCTCCACGATGCGGAGCTGGACGCCCGGGACCGGCAGGCCGAAGGATCCAGGACGCGGCCCCTCCCCCTCCGCCCGGGCCCCTCTCCCGACGAGGGAGAGGGTGATGACCGGCGCGGCCTCCGTATGGCCGTACCCCTGCTCGACGTGGTGCCCGGAGGACTCGAGGAAGGCCGCGGCGAGATCGGGGTCGAGCAGCGAGGCGCCGGAGACCACCGTGCGGACACCCGCCAGGGCGTCACGGAGGTCGTCGCGGCCGGCCCAGGCGGCGATCACCGGGGGCGCGACGGGCAGGTGGGTGACGCCCTCGTCGACGATCGTGCGCAGGAGCGCGTCGGGGCGGAAGCCGTCCACCATGACCACCGTGGCCCCCTGCCGCACGGCCTGGCCGAGCACGACGTTCAGCCCGTAGACGTGGAAGAGCGGGAGCAGGCCGAGGACGACGTCCTCCTCGGTGACCGGGGCGGGCTCGATGGCCGCCACCTGCTCGATGTTCGCCAACAGGGCGCGATGGGTGAGCACGGCGCCCCGGTGCGTCCCGTCCGCGCCGACCGTGTCGAGCACGACGGCGCGCGCTTCCGGGTCGCGTGGGGCGACGGGCTCGCTCGCGCTCCCCTCCTGCAGGAACGCCGCGAACGTCGTCTCGCCGGATCGCGGCCGGACCTCGTCGACCACGACCTGGACGTCGTCCAGGGCTGCCACGGCCTTGGCGGCACGCACGGCCTCCACCCCGGACTCGTCGCACAGCACGACGCTGGCGCCGGACTCGCCCACGACCCGGGCGACGTCGTCGGCCGAGGAACGGGGGTCGACGGGGACCGCCACCATGCCGCCGCGCAGGACCCCGAGGTAGGCGATCGCGAGGTCGATGCTGTTGACCATCACCAGTGCGACGCGTCGACCGGCCCGGAGACCACGCCCACTGAGACCGCGTGCGACCGCGTCGACGGCGTCGTCGAGCTCGGCCCAGGACAGCTCGCGTCGGGTGGCCCGGTCCTCGACGAGCGCCACGCCCTCGGGACGGCGCGCCGCGGTGCCCCGCAGCAGGTCACTCACGTTGCTCGTCACGTTCCCGAGTCAACCACAGGGCCCTGTGCACCGGCAGCCGATACGCTGTCGAGCATGACCAGCGAACGCGTCGGGACGGCGACGCGGAACCTGCGCTCGCGCTCGGTGCTCGCCGGTCAGGCGGCGGCCGCGACCGCCGAGGTGGAGCACGCCCTGGCCCCCGCCCCCGATCCCGCCGCCGCTGCGTTCTTCGACGTGGACAACACCCTCATGCAGGGTGCGTCCATCTTCCACCTCGCGCGCGGCCTGCACCGCCGCGAGTTCTTCACCACCTCCGACATCCTCAAGGCGGCCTGGCAGCAGCTGTACTTCCGCGTGGCCGGCGTGGAGGACCCCGAGCACGTCGCCAAGGCACGGTCGTCGGCGCTCGCGTTCATCGCCGGCCACCGGGTGAGCGAGCTGGAGGAGATCGGCGAGGAGATCTTCGACGAGCAGATGGCCGGCCGGATCTGGCCGGGAACGCGGGCGCTGGCCCAGCTGCACCTCGATCGTGGTGAGCGCGTGTGGCTCGTGACCGCGGCCCCCGTGGAGGTCGCACGGGTCATCGCTCGACGTCTCGGGCTCACCGGTGCCCTCGGCACGGTCGCCGAGCACGTCGACGGCGTCTACACCGGCGAGCTCGTCGGCGAGATGCTGCACGGTGAGGGCAAGGCGGTGGCGGTGAGGGCCATCGCCGAGCAGGAGGG
>JBQGDU010000310.1:0-10727 GCA_052039245.1 Aeromicrobium sp.
GCCTCAAGGCGTCTCGGAACCCCTGGCACCGAGACGCCCTGGCTCACTGGTTGGTCGTGGACCCGGCCAGCTGGACGGAGTCCCACTGGTAGGCGGCGGTGGCCGTCTTGCCCTGGTCGGTGTTCGGGGCGCCCTGGGCGAGGCGGACGCTGAAGGTGTAGCTGCTGGAGGCGCCGGGCGCGATCGTGCCGAGGTCGTTCTTCTTGCCGTCCTCGAGAGCGCCGAACGTCCCGGAGAAGATCGTCTTGCCGGCGGTGGCGTCCTTGATCTCCAGCGTCAGGTTGTCCGCGCTGAAGCCGTTGGTCGACGTGACCTCGGTGAGGCTGAAGGCGGCGGGCAGCGAGCCGGTGTTCTTGAGGGTCAGCGAGCCGTTGACGGTGTCGCCGGGCTTGATGTCGCCCAGGGCGAAGACCGCCTGGTCGGCCTTGGAGTTGGAGTGGCTCAGGGTGCCGGAGGTGACCGAGCTGGCCGAGTTGGCCGTGGTCGAGGTGAAGGTGGCTCCCGAGCCGATCGCGATGGCGCCGGCGGCGGCGAGGGTCGCGAGGGGGACGAGGATCTTCTTCTTGGCGATGTTCATGAGCGGGTTCTCCTGGGTGCTTCGTGGGCGGTCCGTGGTGTGTCTCCGACGCTACGGAGCACAGATCCACACGAAGGCCACACGAGATCCCCGGGATCTCCACACTTCGCCACACGCCGTCGACGGTGCCGCTCGGCCCGTCAGGAGGACTCAGCGAGCCAGCTCGAACCAGAAAGAGGCTCCGCCCGTGGAGGACTCGTCCACGCCGCAGGTGCCACCGTGCGCGTCCACGAGCCGCCACGTCGTGGCCAACCCGATCCCGTGGCCGGGGGCGCTCTCCTGCGCTCGGACGTACGGACGGAACACGTCCTCACGTCGCTGGGGGTCGATCCCCGGACCGTTGTCGTCGATCCGCACCCGCCAGCGGTCGCCACGCTGCTCGGCGCCCACGGTGATGACGGGCGCCACGCCGGCTCGGGTGAACTTGAGGGCGTTGGTCAGCAGGTTGAGGACGATGGAGTAGAGCATGTCGGGGTCGGCGGAGACGGTCGGCAGCTCCTGCAGGTGGATCGTGGCGTCGCTCTGCTCGACGACGGGCGCGAGGTCGGCGAGGACGAGCCGGACGACCTCCTCGACGCGGGTGGGTCGTTCGGTCAGCCGGCCGCCCTGGAGTGCGAGACCCAGCATCTCCTCGATCATCCGGTTCATCCGTTGACCCGCCGAGCTCACGGCGTCGACGAGCGAGACCAGCTCGTCGTCGACGGCCACGGTCGGCTCGAGGGCGAGCAGCTCGGTGGTGGCCAGGATCGCGGTGAGCGGACTGCGCAGGTCGTGGCTGATCTGGCCCGCGAAGTGCGCGAGATGCTCGTTGGAGCGGTGCAGCTCGTCGCGGACGCGGGTCAGCTCGCCCAGCGAGCCCTCCAGCTCGCGACCCCGACGGCGCAGCTCGATGACGTCCATCACCTGGTGCGCGAGCGTCCGGAGGGCGTCCTGCTGGCGCCCGCTCAGCGTGCGGGGCTCCACGTCGAAGACGCACAGTCGGCCCAGCACGAGACCGTCGGGCGTGACGAGGGGAGCGGAGGCGTAGAAGCGGACCGAGTCGAGCGTCCCGTCGACGAACGCGTTCTCGCGGAAGCGTGGGTCGAGGCGGGCGTCGTCGACCACCACGGTCTCCTCCGTGAGCACGCGGCCGCACATGGAGTCCTCGGACGCGCACACCGTCGGGTCGAGCCCGGTGGTGACGATGCTGTGCTGGTGCTCGCCGTCCAGGATGTTGACCGCCGCGGTGGGGACGTCGCACACGTGGGCGACGAGCTCGACGAGGTCCTGCAGCGCCTCGCCGGGCACGTCCGTGAGGACCGCGTACTGGTCGAGCGCCTCGAGTCGCTCGTCGTCGGTGCGGGTCCTGTCGATCAGGTGGGCCATCGTCTCCTCCCTGGTCCGGTGAACGGGGCAGCGAGCCGCTCGACACCCACCGGGACACCGGTCAGGGCCACCCTAACCTCCGGGTCGTTCCTCGGCCGCCGTTCTCCGTCGCCGGACAATCAGGAGATTCCGCCCCCTCGCGGCGGTCGGCGTACTACGCTGGGGGGTGCTCTGCCGTCCCCGCACAGAGCCCTGCCACCTCGGAGACCACCATGCCCGAACCGCTCGACGAGCGTCTGCGAGACGACGCCGCGCTCGATGAGATCGAGCTGGTGAGCCGCGTCATGATCGCCGCGTCGGAGGCGCGGGGGCGACTGTCCCAGGGTGAGGTGGACCAGATCCTCGGGGTCGGCGAACCCGTCTGACGCGACGGCCGATTGACGGCTCCGCGGTCCCACGCCCTAGCATGGTCGAGGCCTTGACCATCTCGACAGGAGAACTGGCGTGCGTATACGCATCAGACCGGTGGAGACGAGCTTCTACGACCTCTTCGCGGAGTCGGCCGAACACCTCGTCAAGGGATCGAATCTGCTGGCGCAGATCCTCGATCCCGACGCCGACCGGAAGGTCATCGGCGAGCAGATGCGGGAGGCCGAGCACGCTGCCGACGAGACCACCCACCGCATCGTCAAGCGGGTGAACTCCACGTTCGTCACCCCGTTCGACCGCGAGGACATCTACCGTCTCGCCAGCAACCTCGACGACGTCATGGACTACATGGAGGAGTGCGTCGACCTCATCGGTCTGTACGAGGTCGAGGAGTTCCCGCAGCAGTTCGCCGACCAGATCGACGTCCTGCAGCGCGCCTGCCAGCTCACGGCGGACGCCATGCCGCGGCTGCGCACCATGAAGGACCTCGAGGAGTACTGGATCGAGATCAACCGGCTGGAGAACCAGGGCGACCGCTCCTACCGCAGGATCCTCGCCGACCTGTTCAGCGGAAGCTACAAGTCGCTGCAGGTCCTCAAGCTCAAGGACGTCGTGGAGTCGCTGGAGGCGGCCATCGACGCGTTGGAGTCCGTGGCCAACACGGTGGAGCAGATCGCCGTCAAGGAGTCCTGAGCGTGGATCTCGTCCTGGCGATGGTGATCGCCGTGGTCGTGATCGCGCTGGTGTTCGACTACACCAACGGGTTCCACGACGCCGCCAACGCGATCGCCACCTCTGTCTCCACGCGCGCCCTCACGCCGCGCGTGGCCCTGGCGATGGCCGCCATCCTCAACTTCGTCGGCGCGCTGCTGGGCGTCGGCGTCGCCCAGACGATCCAGGGGATCATCGACATCGACGGCGCGGCGGCCGGTGGGACCCAGTCCGCCCACGCCCTGACGATCGTCATGGCGGCCCTCATCGGTGCCATCACCTGGAACCTGATCACCTGGTACTTCGGCATCCCGTCGTCGTCGTCGCACGCCCTGATCGGCGGCATCGTCGGTGCGGGCATCGCGACGGCGACGTCGGTGGACTGGACCACGATGGTCGACAAGGTCGCCATCCCGATGGTGCTGTCACCGTTGATCGGCTTCCTCGGTGCATTCGGCGTGATGACGGCGATCCTGTGGATCTTCCGACGGGCCAACCCGCACAAGGTGGCCCGTGGGTTCCGGTTCTCCCAGACCATCTCCGCGGCGGCGATGTCGCTCGGTCACGGTCTGCAGGATGCGCAGAAGACGATGGGCGTCATCGTGCTCGCGCTCGTCGCGGGTGGCTTCGAGGACGGGTCACGGGTCCCGCTGTGGGTCATCGTCGCCGCAGCGACCGCCATCGCCCTCGGCACCTACTCCGGCGGCTGGCGGATCATGCGGACCCTGGGTCGGCGGATCATCGAGCTCGACCCGCCCAAGGGGTTCGCGGCGGAGTCCACCGCCGCCACGGTGCTCTACGTGATGGCGATCGGCCTGCATGCGCCGGTCTCCACGACCCACACGATCACCTCGGCGATCATGGGCGCCGGTGCCACCAAGCGCTTCAGCGCCGTCCGCTGGGGTGTGGCCAAGGGCATCGTCACCGCCTGGGTCATCACGATCCCCGCCGCGGCGAGCGTCGCTGCCGTCACCTACTTCATCGCGCGGATCTTCCTCCCGTGACGTGACGGCCCGAGCTCCCACGTCTGGTCCGCTTGGACAAGGTTCGCTGGTTGAGTAGTCGAGACGAGGTGGGGGCACCTCCCGCGAGGGACGAGCAGGGGGCGGAACGACCGAGGTCTCGACGTATCGAAACCAGCGTCTGGGTCTGCAGGGTGGTCGGTTCTGCGGGTCCGATGGTCTCGATACGCGGTGACGCGCTCCTTCGTCGCCGTCACCGCTACTCGACCACCGTGTGCTTGGCCGATCCTTCAAGCCCGGTGGTCTCGCTGCGTCGCGGCGAGGCCCCTGGTGCGACGGCTCCATCGCTGACACGCTCCGCGCGTGCTTCACTCGACCTGGTGAACCGCCCGCTCGGGTTAACCGAACCGGCCCTGGATGTAGGCCTCGGTGGCGGGGTCGTCGGGGTTGGAGAAGATCTTCTCCGTCGCCCCGGACTCCACGAGCTTGCCGGGCTTGCCGACGCCGGAGAGGTTGAAGAACGCCGTCTCGTCGGAGACCCGTGCGGCCTGCTGCATGTTGTGGGTGACGATGACGATCGTGTAGTTCTCCTTGAGCTCGTGGACGAGGTCCTCGATGATGCTGGTGGAGATCGGGTCGAGCGCGGAGCAGGGCTCGTCCATGAGCAGGACCTCCGGCTCCACGGAGACGGCGCGCGCGATGCAGAGGCGCTGCTGCTGACCACCTGAGAGGCCCGACCCGGGGCGCGACAGCCGGTCCTTGACCTCGGTCCACAGACCGGCGCTGCGCAGGGAGCGCTCGACGACGTCGTCGGCCTCGGCCTTCTTCATCCGCTTGCTGTTCAGCTTCTGCCCGGCGAGGACGTTGTCGTAGATCGACATCGTGGGGAAGGGGTTGGGCCGCTGGAAGACCATGCCGATCATCCGGCGGACGTTCACCGGGTCCATGTCGGAGCCGTAGAGGTCCTCGCCGTCGATCAGCACCTTGCCCTCGACCCGCGCGCCGGGGATGACCTCGTGCATGCGGTTGAGTGAGCGCAGGAACGTCGACTTCCCGCAGCCCGACGGGCCGATGAAGGCGGTGACCGACCGGGCGCGGATCGGGATGTTGACTCCTTCGACGGCGAGGAAGTCGCCGTAGTAGATGTTCAGGTCGGAGACGTCGATGCTCTTGGCCATGGGGGTGTTGTCCTTCCTGGGGCGCGGGGTGCGCGGGTCAGCGCTCGCCCTTGGGCGAGAAGAAGTAGGAGACGAGTCGGGCGATCAGGTTCAGCACCATCACGATGATGAGCAGCGTGAGGGCGGCACCCCAGGCGCGGTCGAGGCTGAACTCCGGCGGGACGCCGGGGTTGCGGATGGAGGTGTAGGCGAAGACGGGCAGCGTCGCCATGCGTCCGTCGAACAGGTTGAAGTTCACCGAGTCGGTCATGCCGGCGATGATGAGCAGTGGCGCGGTCTCGCCGATGACGCGGGCGACGGCCAGCGTCACGCCGGTGACGATGCCGGCGAGCGACGTCGGCAGCACGACCTTGACGATGGTGCGCCACTTGGGCACGCCGAGGGCGTAGGAGGCCTCGCGCAGCTCGTTGGGCACGAGCTTGAGCATCTCCTCGCAGGAGCGCACCACGACCGGGATCATCAGCACCGAGAGCGCCACCGATCCGCCGATGCCCATGCGGACGCCCTCGCCGAAGAACAGCACGAACAGCGCATAGGCGAACAATCCGGCGACGATCGAGGGGATGCCGGTCATGACGTCGACGAGGAAGCGGATCCACCGCGCCATGCGGGTGCCCTCGCCGTACTCCACCAGCCAGATGGCGGTGAACAGGCCGATCGGGATGCTGATGACGGCGGCGGCGCCGGTGATGAGCAGCGTGCCCATCGTGGCGTGGTAGATGCCGCCGCCCTCTCCGACGACGTTGCGCATCGAGTAGGAGAAGAACTCGGCGCTGAGCACCGGGATGCCTCGGCTGAGGACGGTGCCGATGATGCTGGCGAGCGGGATGAGGGCGAGTCCGAACGCCGAGCAGACGAGCAGCGTCGCGGTGCGGTCGACGGCCTTGCGTCGGCCCTCCACGATCGCCGAGGCGACGGGGACGACCCACTGGAGCAGGTACGCCCCGAGGAAGATCGGCACGACGGGGAGGTCCGCTCCCAGTGCTGACACGACGATGGCGCCACCGGCGACCACGACGAACACGCCGAGCGTGGCCCGGGGGAGCCAGCGCGGCAGGCTCGGGCTCGAGAGCTGGGTGTGCAGGTCGGCCGGAGGCCGAGGAGCGGTGGGTTCGAGAGTTGCAGTCATGTCGCCTCGTCAGTTCGCGCCGGAGAAGTCCTTGCGGCGGTCCACGATGGCCCGCGCCGCGAAGTTGACACAGAAGGTGATCACGAACAGGACGAGGCCCGAGGCGATGAGCGCGTTGACCGTCAGGCCGCTCGCCTCACCGAAGCTCAGGGCGATGTTCGCCGCGATCGTGGAGGGGTTGGTGGAGCTGATCAGGTTCAGGGTGACGACGCCGGTGGCGGAGAGCACCATCGCGACGGCCATGGTCTCCCCGAGTGCGCGGCCGAGACCGAGCATGGCTGCGGAGACGATGCCCGAGCGGGCGTAGGGGAAGATCGCCATCCTCGCCATCTCCCAGCGGGTGGCGCCGAGGGCGAGGGCCGCCTCGGTGTGCAGGCGCGGCGTCTGCAGGAAGATCTCCCGGCAGATGGCGGTCATGATCGGCAGGATCATGAGCGCGAGGACGATGCCGGCGGTCAGGATCGTGCGTCCGGTGGCGGACGCCGGCCCGGCGAAGAACGGCAGGAAGCCGACGTAGCGGTCGAGTCCCTCGTAGAGGGGGACGAGCTTGCCGGCCAGGAACGCGATGCCCCACGCGCCGTAGACGACGCTGGGCACGGCCGCCAGCAGGTCGATGACGTACCCGCAGACGGCGCCGATGCGACGTGGCGCGTAGTGCGAGATGAACAGCGCGACGCCGATGGAGACCGGGGTGGCGATGAGCAGCGCGAGGAGCGCGGCGAGGAGCGTGCCGTAGACGAGGGGCACGACGAAGTCGACGAACGTCGTGCCGCTCTTGACCTCGTCGGGGGAGGCGGTGATGCCGGGGATGCCTTCCAGGGTCAGGAAGATGCCGACCCCGGCGAGGACCAGGAGGATCAGCAGGCCGGCGCTGAAGGACAGGCCCGAGAACACGCGGTCGCCGACGCGCTGGACGGGCTTCGTCCCTCGCGTCGCGGGGTCGGTGGGGGTCGTGCTGCTCACGTCGTGCCTCTCGGTCTCGGTGAGGGGGTCGGGTGGTTGGTGTCGCCGGACGGGTCCACGGGTCCGTCGCACGAGGCGACGGACCCGCGGGGCCCAGGTCAGCTACCGGACGTGATCGTCTCGATCGCGGTGGTGGCCTCTTCGCTGAACTCCGAGGACAGCGGGGCGGAGCCGGCGCTGTCGGCGGACGTCTGCTGGCCCTCCTCGCTGACGACGTAGGAGAGGTAGCCCTTGACCAGTTCCGCCTCCTCGGCGTCCTCGTACGTCTGGCAGGCGATCGCGTAGGAGACGAGGACGATCGGGTAGACACCCTCGTCGTCGATCGTGCGGTCGATCTCCACGGCGAGGTCGGTCTCACCGCGGTCGGCGACACGCTCGGAGGCGTCGATGACGGCGGCGGCCGCCTCGGGCGAGTAGTTCACGAAGTCCTCGCCGACCTGGACGGCGGCGGTGCCGAGATCGCCGGCCTGGCTGGCGTCGGCGTAGCCGATGGTGCCGTTGCCGTTGCTGACCGCGGAGATGACGCCGGAGGTCTGCTCGGCAGCCTCGCCACCCTCGATCGGCCACTCCTCGACGACACCCTCGCCCCAGGCGTCGCCGGCGACGGCGTCGAGGTACTCGGTGAAGTTCTCGGTGGTGCCCGAGGCGTCGGAGCGGTGGACCGGCGTGATGGCCGTGTCCGGCAGGTCGGCGTCCGGGTTGGCGTCGGCGATCGCCGGGTCGTTCCACTCGGTGATGTCGCCGGCGAAGATGCCGCCGAGCGCGTCGGGCGTCAGGTTGAGCTCGTCGACACCCTCGAGGTTGAAGACGACGGCGATCGGGCTGACGTAGACGGGGACCTCGACGATCTCGCCGTCGGAGCAGCGCGCCTTGGCGCCGTCGAGCTCCTCGCCCTCGAGGTAGGCGTCGGAACCGGCGAACGAGACGCCGCCGGCGATGAACTGCTCGCGCCCGCCGCCGGAGCCGACCGGGTCGTAGTTCACGGTGGCGTCCGGGTTCGCGGACTGGAACCCTGCGCGCCAGGCCTGCACGGCGGACTCCTGCGAGCTGGCTCCGGCACCGGACAGGGTGCCGGTGAGGCCTTCGCCCTCCGACGCCGAGCCGTCCTCGTTGCCCGCGCCGCACGCGGTGAGGCCGAGCCCGAGGGTGAGAGCGGCAGCGATGGGGGCGACGCTGCGCAGCTTGAAGCGGTTCACGGGGGTGTCCCTCTCTGAGATGTCTGGTCTGACGTCCGGGACGTTAGGGAGCGCAGGTGTATCGGGACCCCGCAGAAGGTGAACGCGCGATGAACGGTCGCCGAAGCGTGGGCCGTCGCCGCAGGTCAGGAGAGTCGGATCACACCCGGGACACTATGGTCCGCGTCGCGCTCGGCACCGGCTTGCCGAGCGGCTCGGTGGTGACGACGACCCCCTTGCGATGGTGCACGACGACGCCCTCACCGGGCGCGAGCTCGACGTCGGGGAGGTCGAGGGCGGCCCACAGCCACGGCAGGGTCGGGCGGTGCGTGCACAGCGCGACGGGCTGCTTGCGGTCGGTGGCGGCTGCCACCGACCGGCGCACGTCGGCGGGTGTGGTCTGCTCGGTGAGCCGGTCGTCGATCACGAGGGCGTGTCCGGTGCGTTCGACGTACGGCTGGAGGGTCTGCACGCAGCGGGCTGCCGGGCTGCTGATGAGGTGGCGGACGCCGTAGCCGGCGAGCAGGGGGGCGAGCGCGTCCGCCCGACGCTCGCCACGCCCGTTGAGCGGGCGTCGCAGGTCCTTGCCGTCCCAGTCAGCCCGCCCCGTCGCCTTGGCGTGCCGCACCACGACGAGTGTGCGCGTGCGGTGCTGCTGCGCGTCGCGCAGGTCCGTGAAGGCGCCGAGCAGGTCGATGTCGTGCTCGTACGTCAGGAGTCCGCGCGCGTCCCGGGGGCGGACCCAGCGGAGCTCGTCGACCTCCTTGTTGGGGGTGAACGGTGGGTCGGTGGCTCCGGTGCTCCGCGCCGCCCAGTAGCTGACGCTCTTGGGACCGGCGGCGACGTGGTACCGGGCGTCGGGCAGAGGGTGGCCCAGCCGGACGACCTCGCCGGTCTCCTCGGCCACCTCGCGCACGGCCGTGAGGACGAGATCCTCGTCCGGGTCGGGCTTGCCCTTCGGGAAGGTCCAGTCGTCGTAGCGCGGGCGGTGCACGAGCAGGACCTCGACGGCTCGCCGGCCGGCGCCGGCACGCCTGCTGCGGCGCCAGACCACGGCTCCGGCAGCAGTCACCAGCCGTTCACGTGCCATGCCACGTATTCTCCCTCCCACAGGTGTCCGTCAGGTAACGGAGGTGCGCGGGTGCGGGTGTCCCGACCGACGAGGTCGGCGGTCGTCGCGATCGTCGTGGTGCTGCTGGTGGGTGCGGCCGGCTGGGCGGCGCGTCCCCTCGGTGCTCCGGTGACGTCCTCGTTCGGCCAGGCGGTCTCGGTGCTGCCGGAGCAGACCACCACGATCGGCTTCACGGACTGGCGTCGTCTGCGCTCCGGTCCGGTGCCGCTCGAGCGGATGTCCGAGCGCGACCTCACCACCCGTTCGGACCTGTACGACTCGCGCGACGCGATGGAGTCGGCGCTGGGCTGGTCGGTCGACGACGTCGAGTGGGAGGTCGTCGGGCAGGGTGCCGGCGGGCCCGTGGTGGTCGTCCGGCTGGCTCCGGGCACGAGCGGTGCCGACGTCCGCGACGGACTCGCCGACGCGGGGTTCGAGCGCCGGGGCGAGGCGTGGACCCCGTCGTCGGGTGGACTGGCTCAGGCGGGTCTGTCGACGTCGATGCAGTCCGTGCGGGTGCTGGCCCGAGAGCGGCTCGTCGTGCTGGGGGAGACCGCCGAGGCAGCGTCCCTGGTCGTCGGCGTGGTCCGCGGCGGCGACGCTCCGGTCACGCGCGACCGAGCCGTGCTCGACGTCGGGAAGGCGCTCGCCGGGTCCGATGCCGTCTACCTCGAGCGGCGCGGCCTCGCCTGCCGCGCCGCCCAGATGCCGGACGAGGAGTCCCAGCAGCAGGCCGACGTCGCGCTCGACGGGGTGGGGGACCTGGCCGCGCACACCACGAGCGGGCGGGGCATCGTCGACGACGGAGGCCAGGGCCTCGACGCGCAGACGGTGACGTTCGCGATGGACTTCGCCGGGTCGCCCGCCGTCGCACGGGAACAGCTTCCGGTCCGCGAGGCGGTCTCCACCGGTCCGTTCATCGGCCGGACCGGCGACCTCGGACGCACCTTGCGCCACGACGCCGGCCGGGTCGACGGCCCGACGCTCAGCCTGGCCTTCGACCACGACCCCGACACCGACGTCGTCATGACCGGCGTCGGACCGCTGCTGTTCGCCTCCTGCTGACCCGACACCTGGGTGCCGCCAGCCCGGCGTGGACGGGACCGCGGGCCTCGACACGGCCTCGGGCTCGTCCGCGGCGAGTCCTGCTCGGCCGGCCGAGCCGGTCGCCGGACGTGCCCGCAGCG
>JBQGDU010000311.1:0-2138 GCA_052039245.1 Aeromicrobium sp.
ACGCCGACGACGACATCACCACCAGCGAGGTGAACCTGTTCGTCGGCAGCAACTACCTGCTCACGGTGCGGCACGGTGGCTCGTCGCTGCACGCTGCGCGGGAGCAGGCGGAGAAGCTCGGCGAGACGATGTCGCACGGTCCGGTGGTGGCCCTGCACGCCGTGCTCGACGTGATCGTCGACCACTACGAGGAGGTCGCGGGTGAGCTGGAGCAGGACGTGGAGGAGGTCGAGACCTCGGTCTTCTCCCCCGAGCGCACGAACGACTCCTCGCGGATCTACCGGCTCAAACGCGAGACCCTGGAGTTCCGGCGGGCCGTGCAGCCGTTGAAGGAGCCGTTCAAGCGGTTCGCCGCCGAGGCCACGCCGGAGCAGGCGCGGCCGTACTTCCGCGACGTCGCCGACCACCTGAGCCGTGCGGCGGAGTCGATCGATGCCATCGAGCACCTGCTGGACAACGCCCTGACCGCTCACCTGGCGCAGCTGAGCGTCCAGCAGAACGAGGACATGCGCAAGCTCACGGCGGGCGCCACGATCTTCGCCGTCCCCACGGCCATCGCCGGCATCTACGGCATGAACTTCGAGCACATGCCCGAGCTGACCTGGACCTACGGCTACCCGCTGTGCATGGCCGTCATCGGCGGCCTCTGCGTCGGCATCTACGCCCGCTTCAAGAAGGCCGGCTGGCTCTGACAGGTTTTGGGTGTTGCTGCACCCAACCGGAGCGGTATCCGGTGCAGAACGTCACAGATCTTGACTCTCAGCCCTTCGGGGAGCGCGTCGGGCGGATCGAGATCGTCTCGAACTGGGCCTCGTGGGGTGCGTCGACGGCGGTGCGGACCGCCGCAGCGATGGTCTCCGGCTGGATCATCCGCTCGGGATGACCGTCCTCGCCCATCGCGCCGCGTCCCATGTCGGTGTCGACGATGCCCGGATGGACGTTGACCACGCGGACGCCGGTCTCCCGCTCCTCCTCGCGCAACGTGTCGCCGAACGTCCGCAGCGCGAACTTGGTGGCGGAGTAGACGCTGCCACCGGCGGTCGAGAAGAGCCCGGCACCGGAGTTCAGCAGCACGACGGTGCCGCGGGTCTCGCGCAGGGCGGGCAGCAGGCGCGCCGTGAGGTCGGCGACGCCGAACAGGTTGACCTCGAACGCCTGCCGCCAGTCGTCCCGGGCCAGGTCACCGACGTTCCCGCGGCCGATCACACCGGCGGCGTGCACCAGGACGTCGACCCGACGCGGGAGGGAGGCCTCGGCCACCCCGGCCTCGTCGGCGACGTCCAGCACGAGCACCGACGCGTCGTCCAGCTCATCGGCGACGTCCTGCAGCGCCTCCGCACCACGTCCCACCAGCACCACGTGGTGGGTGCGCCCGAGGTCGAGCGCGATGGAGCGTCCGATGCCGCGGGAGGCGCCGGTGACGAGGGCGAGGGGGCGTGAGGTCATCGGGCCAGTGAATCAGCCGATGGCGACGGATGCCGTGATGACCCCGGTGCCGACGAGCACGAGGGTGAGGCTGCCCAGCGCGACGCGGTAGATCACGAACGGCGTGTCGGAGTGCTTGCTCACGTACTGCAGCAACCAGTGGATGACGGCCAGGCCGACGACGAAGGAGACGACGGTGCCGACGATCGTGGGCCCCCAGCCGTAGGCGTTCTCGCCACCGGGGATGTCCTTGAGCTTGTAGAGGCCGGCCCCGACGACCGCCGGGATGGCGAGCAGGAAGGCGTACCGGGTGGCGTCGGCCCGTTCGTAGCCGAGCGCCAGGCCCATGCTGATGGTGGCGCCGGACCGGGAGACTCCCGGGACCACAGCGGCAGCCTGGGCGGCACCGAGCAGGACCGCGTGCCCCCACGACAGCTCCTCGATCGGGCGGGCGTTGCGGCCGATCTTCTCGGCGAGGCCCAGCACGAGGCCGAGGACGATGAGCATCGTGCCGATGACCCACAGGTTGCGGAACTCCTTGTCGATGAAGTCCTCGAACAGCAGGCCGACGACGACGATCGGTAGCGAGCCGATGATGATGAACCAGCCGAAGCGCCACTCGAAGGCCTGCCGGGCCTCGGCGGAGACCAGTCCGCGCAGCCAACCGCGGGCGATGGTCCAGATGTCGCGCCAGAAGTACAGGACGATCGCCG
>JBQGDU010000312.1:0-5059 GCA_052039245.1 Aeromicrobium sp.
GGATGATCTGCTCGTCCACGAACTCGCGGATGGTCTTGATGATCTCCGTCTGGACGTCGGTGAGTCCCTCGGTGCTGGCGAGTCGTCCCATGAGCTGCTCCTGTCTCGGCGTCTGACGCGCTGACCATACCCGTCGGTAGCCCCGGGAGCGGGCCGGCCCCGCGTGACATGGACCTCATGCGGGCGGATCGACGACCTCGCTCCCCGGGCGTCGCGACCGGACCACGACGACGAGCCCGCCGAGCACGAGCGCCAGACCGACGACCACGCCGACCGGCGGCACCTGACCCAGGAACGCGGCCGCCAGCAGGGCGGCGCCCGGCACCTCGAGCAGCAGCAGGAGGGAGATGAGCGTCGGGCTCATGACCGCGAGCAGATGGTTGAGCAGGGAGTGGCCCAGCAGCTGGGCGCACACGGTGACGGCCGCCAGCAGGAGCCACACCTCGGCGGGGAAGCCGACGAACGACGTGCCGCTCGCGAACCCCGCGACGAGCAGGACGACGGCGCAGGGCCCGTAGCAGGCGAAGGTGTATGCCGTGGTGGACAGCCGAGCGCGCACCTCCCGTCCACAGACCAGGTACCCCGCGGCGCACGCTCCTCCGACGACGGCCAGCAGGTCGCCCACGAGGGCCCTGGTGGAGAGGGTGAGGTCGACGCCGGTCACGACGAGCACCCCGCCGACGGCGAGGGCGCACCCGAGGACGACCGCGCGGGGCACCGCGCGGCCCATGACTCGGTCGAGGGCCACCACCCAGACGACCTGGGTGGAGACGAGCGCGGTGGCGGCCGCGACGGAGGTGAGCTGCAGCGACGTCACCCAGGCGGCGAAGTGGCCGGCGAGCAGGACCCCGGCGGCCAGTGTCAGCAGCGCGTGACGGCGGTCGAGCTCCGCCCGCTGGCGTCGCGCCGAGGTGGCGGCCCAGGGCGCGAG
Organism: Aeromicrobium sp.; assembly: GCA_052039245.1. GTDB lineage: Bacteria > Actinomycetota > Actinomycetes > Propionibacteriales > Nocardioidaceae > Aeromicrobium. Next base: position 932 of record JBQGDU010000312.1, read on the forward strand.
CCGCCCCGTCGCCGCGGCGGTGCGCCAGAACGCGATGGCCAGCGCCGGGGCGGCGATCGCCGCCATGAGCGGCCCCGAGGCGCTCACCCCGAGCACCGCCACCATCGCGAGCACCACGTGCATCGGACCATCATCCGGATTTTGTGGGCCTCTGCACCCAACGACCCCCTGGTTGGGGGCGCTAGCTCACAAATCTGGGGAGTTCATCCCCAGGCTTGCTCCAGCTCCGCCAGCGCCGTCTCGAGATGGATCAGCAGGCGTTGCAGGTGCGGGACGGAGCGACGACAGCCGATGATCCCGAAGTCGAGGTGGTCGTCGCGGCTGCACAGCGTGATGTTGACCGCCTGGCCGTCCAGGACGATCGACGCCGGGTACATGCCGTCCAGTCGGGCACCGTTGAAGTACATCTGGTTCCTCGGCCCAGGCACGTTGGAGACGACGACGTTGAACGGTGGGTGCGTGTACCGCACGAACCCCGGCACCGGCGAGGCCGCCAGCGGCAGCATCTGCAGCGCCGAGAACGCCAGGATCTGCGTCGGCGTCAGGCCTTCCAGGATCTTCTTGGCCTTGCCGGAGGAGTAGGCGATCTCCTCCAGGCGGGTAGGCCCGCTGTCACGGTCCGTGGCCAGGTTGACGACGATCGCCCCCGTGGCGTTGCCACCTCCCTGCGTGTCCTTTCCGGCCGACCCCGTGCGCAGGGCGAGTGAGACGGGCACCATCGCCGTCATCGGCTCGTCGGGCAGCGCGTGCTGCTCGAGCAGGTAGGAGCGCAGGGCCCCGGAGACCATCGCCAGGACGACGTCGTTCATCGTCGTGGCCGACGACTTCGCGACCCGCTTGATGCGGTCCAGCTCCCACGACTGTGCGGCGAACCGGCGGGCTCCACCGACCGGACCGTTCAAGATCGTCTTCGGCGCCCGCGGCAGGGTGATGTCCCCCTCGCGGACGATCTGCGACGCGATGCGCATCGATGCCGGCAGCAGACCCGCGACGTCGCCGGCCATCGAGGCACCGCCGCGCAACAGCGAGAACGGGTCGAACCCGCCGTCATCGGGCGCGGCGCCCCGTCGCGACGGCAGCGCCCACGGTGGCACGCAGTCGCGACGATCAGGATCCTCCGACATGGCCTGCTTGATCAACCTGATGGCGGAGACGCCGTCGACCATCGCGTGGTGGACCTTGGTGTACACGGCGATCCGACCGTCGTTCAGCCCCTCGACGACGTGGGTCTCCCACAGCGGCCGGTGCCGGTCGAGCAGCGAACCGTGCCACCGCGAGGTGAGCTGCAGCAGCTCACGGATCCGGCCGGGCTGGGGCACTGCCGAGTGCCGCACGTGGTAGTCGAAGTCGACCGTCTCATCGACTCGCCACCACGCGTTCCCCAGCACGCCGACCGGCTCCTTGGGTCGACGTCGAAACGTGGCCGTCACGTGGTCGCTGGAACGGAAGGTCTCGATCAGGTCCCGCGTCCAGTCCGGTCCGGCGCCGTCCGGCAGCTCGAAGAGCTGCAGCCCGCCGACGTGCATCGGGTGCTCGCGTGTCTCTGCGAGCAGGAACATCGAGTCCGTCGGTGGCATGAAGGGCATGGCTGGAACCTCTCACGAAAGCTGCGGTGTCGTGGACGTACTGCGAGTACGCTAGCCGAGCCCGTGTGGCGCGCATCACGTGATGTGACATATTCATGAACACCACATGACAGCGAGGAAGGACTCCACGATGGGACCTCGTCTCACGCTCGCGGCGGAACCGCGGTACTTCCGGGGTCGGAGCCTGCAGTCCCGGGCGCTCGCCACCGGGCTGCGGCACACCGTCCGTCCCTTGCTCGCCACCTGGTCCTCTCTGCCGTTCGACCTCTTCCCACCCAACCTCGTCGACCACGTCGCCCGGCTGCTCCCCGTGCACGAGGGCACCAGCTGGCGCTCGGTCGACCTCGGTGACTGCGGCGCGGAACTGCTGCGCGCCAAGGACGTCAAGGACATCCACGGCGGCAACTCCCGGGTCATCCTGTACTTCCACGGCGGAGCCTTCCTCACCTGCGGCCTCAACACGCACCGCCGGATGGTCTCGCGGATCTCCTACGCCTCCGGCCAACCGGTCCTCAACGTCGGGTACCGGCAGATGCCGTACGAGCCGATCACCGAGTCGGTGGCGGACGGCGTCGCCGCGTTCCGGTGGCTGCTCGAGCAGGGGTACCGCGCCGAGGACGTCACGGTGGCCGGCGACTCCGCCGGCGGTTACCTGGCCTTCAGCGTCACGCGGGCCGTCGTCGACGCCGGGCTGGGGCGTCCGGCCGGCGTCGTCGCCGTCTCACCCCTGCTCGACGTCGATCCGACTGCCAAGCGGGCGCACCGCAACGCCCACCGGTGCCAGGTCTTCCCACTCAAGGCACTCGAGCGGTTCACCGACGTGGCCCTGCGGATGGACACGCGGCGCGGCATCGCCGGGACACGCGTGTGCCCGGTCAACATGCCCGTCGCAGACATGCCGCCGGCGCTCATCCAGATCGGCTCGCGCGAGATCCTGATGGCCGACGCCGAGGTCATGGCCAACCGCCTCGTGGCCGCCGGCGTCCCGTGCGACCTGCAGGTGTGGGACCACCAGGTGCACGTCTTCCAGGCCGCTGCGTCATGGGTGCCCGAGGCCCGGAGGGCGATCGCCGAGATCGGTCAGTTCATCGAGGAGCTCGCCGCTGCCGAGGTGCCGACGGTGGCCGAGCCGGCCCGCCGCGGTCGGGGCCGACGGACCGCCTCCGACGCGCCGACCGAGGCGGTCGCCGGGGTCTGACGCCCAGCGTCGCGACGCCCCCCATCAGCCACGTAGAGTCGCGAGCAGGAGGCGATGATGACCGACGACACGCAACCCATCGAGGACTTCGGGGTCCAGGACGACTCCGACCTCGACATCCACCGTCCGAAGGACGCCGCGGCGGGAGTCACCGGCGTGCGCGTCGCGATGCAGCGCTCGCTCTCGCACATGGGCGTCAAGCGCACCGCCCAGACCCTGACCCGGCTCAACCAGGCCGACGGCTTCGACTGCATGAGCTGCGCCTGGCCCGACCCGGACCCGGACCCGGACAACCGTCACCACGCCGAGTTCTGCGAGAACGGCGCCAAGGCCGTCGCCGAGGAGGCCACGCGTGACCGGGCCACCCCGGAGTTCTTCGCGCAGTACTCCATCGAAGAGCTCGACGACCACGACGAGCTCTGGCTCGGTCAGCAGGGCCGCATCACCCACCCGATGGTCAAGCGCCCCGGAGGAACCCACTACGAGCCGATCGAGTGGGACGACGCCTTCGCGCTCATCGCGGACCACCTGAACGCGCTGCCCACACCGGACGAGGCGATCTTCTACACGTCCGGTCGCGCCTCCAACGAGGCCGCGTTCGCCTACCAGCTCTTCATCAGGGCCCTCGGCACCAACAACCTGCCCGACTGCTCCAACATGTGCCACGAGTCGACGAGTGTCGCGCTCGCGGAGTCGATCGGCATCGGCAAGGGCAGCGTGAGCCTGCGCGACATCTACGACGCCGAGCTCATCGTCATCGCCGGGCAGAACCCCGGGACCAACCACCCGCGGATGCTCTCGGCCCTGGAGACCGCGAAGCGACGTGGCGCGAAGATCATCTCGATCAACCCGTTGCGCGAAGCCGGACTGGTCAACTTCCGCAACCCGCAGAAGGCTCGCGGAGTCATCGGCCGCGGCACCGACCTCACCGACCTGCACCTGCCGATCCGGGTGAACGGCGACCTCGCACTCTTCCAGGCGATCGGTTCGCTGCTCGTGGAGTGGGACGCCCTGGACCACGAGTTCATCGCCGAGCACACGCGCGGCTTCGAGGCGTGGGCCGAGCACGTGCGCGCCGTCGACTGGGAGGTCGTGGAGCGGGCCACCGGACTGGACCGTTCGCAGATCGTGCAGGCCGCGGAGATGATCCGCGACTCCGGCGCCACCATCTACTGCTGGGCGATGGGCCTGACCCAGCACCGCAACGGCGTGGCCACGATCAAGGAGCTCACCAACGTCGCCCTCGTGCGGGGCGACATCGGCAAGCGTGGTGCGGGCCTGTGCCCGGTGCGCGGTCACTCCAACGTCCAGGGCGACCGCACCATGGGCATCTGGGAGCGACCG
>JBQGDU010000313.1:0-1566 GCA_052039245.1 Aeromicrobium sp.
CCTGGTGGGCGGAGTTCGCTCCGCGGTCGACCGTGATGGCGTACCGGTACCCGGCGCGTCCGGATGCGTCGCGGATGGCCTCGTTCCACCCACCCATCGGGTACGCGAGCTCCCGGACGGGACGCTGCACGAGGTCCTCGAGCTCCGCCCGCGAGCGCACGAGCTCCTCCTCGATCGCGTCGGGTCCGAGGCCCGGGAGCCACCGGTGCGTGACGGTGTGCGAGCCGATGGTCAGACCGTCGTCGGCGACGTCGCGGAGCTCTCGTGCGCTGAGGAGGCGGGTCAGCGGGTGTCCGGTGCCGAGCGTGGCGTCCCACGGGAACGGGCCGTTGTCGGCCAGGTAGCCGCTGACGGCGAAGAGGGTGGCCGGCATCGAGAGGGCCTTGAGCTCGGGCCAGGCGATCTCGGCGACGCTGGCGTACCCGTCGTCGAAGGTCAGGGCGACGGCCCGAGCGGGCAGGGTGCCGTCGCCCAGCCTGCGCATCGCCTCGGGAAGGTCGAGCACGGTCGCGCCCCACTCCTGGAGCACGTCCAGGTGCCGGCGGAAGTCCGCCGGGGTGGTGGTGAGGCCGCAGGCCGGCTCGCCGATGCGGTGCCACCCGAGCACGGTCAGGCCCGGCGTCGTGCGGAACCGCAGCCCCGTGCGCGCCACCGGGGAGGCGATCCGGGCGGCCGCGCGGACCGCGGGCCTCATGCGGCCCCTCGCAGCAGCGGCAGGACCGGCTGGTCCATCATCTTGGCCACGGGCAGCAGGACCAGCACGTAGGCGGCGGCCGCGACGAGCACGCCTGTGGTGAGCGTGATCGGGGTGGTGAAGGTCCAACCGGGCACCGCCGCGGCGGAGAGGGCCGCCACGGTCATGGCGAGGCAGGCGGCGAGGGTCGGGAGCAGGCCACGGCCGAGACGAGCAGCCGACAGCCCGTCGAGACGGCGTCGGCCCCGCAGGAGGGCGAGCACGAACGACAGGCCGGCCGCGAGCGCCTGGCCGGCTGCGACGGCCTGGATGCCCATCGGGGTCAGGACGACGAGGGCCGCCGCGAGCAGGACCAGGTTGGCGAGGTTGAGCACCAGCCCGTCGCGCGGGTGACCAGCGGCGTTGAGCACGAAGACGGCGAGCTGCAGCAGGCTCGCGAGCACGCCGTCGAGCGGCAGCCACCGCAGTACCGGCACGCCGGGGGCCCAGGTCGAGCCGAGGACCTCCAGGCCGGGCGCGAGCAGCAGCATGCCCAGGTAGATCGGCAGCACCACGGATGACAGCGCCACGGCCAGATCACCGGTGGCCCGACCGAGATCGGGTCCCTCGAGCCGGCACAGGTACGCGAACGCGGCACCCACGACGACGGTCGTCACCAGGACGAGCGGCATGGCGGCCAGCCGGAAGGCCATCGAGTAGACGCCGAGAGCGGTGACGCCGAGGACCCGGGCCACCACGAGATAGTCGAGGTTCTGCATGACGAGCTGCAGGATGTTGGACCCGGCGAGGTGACCGCCGTAGGAGAGCAGGCCCCGGGCGTCCTCACCGTTCCAGCCCGGTCGCGCGGGGCGGAGCAGCACGCACAGCAGCAG
>JBQGDU010000314.1:0-9598 GCA_052039245.1 Aeromicrobium sp.
TGGTTGCTCGGGCGCTCGACACAGCACTCCTGCGGAGCGCCCTGTCGATCACGGTCGCGGATGCGACCCTCGCCGAGGCAACCGTGGGAGTCTAGCGCAGCGCACCCCGCGAGCCGAAATCGTCGTCCGCTCGAGTTCTGCGCACCCTAGGATGGGAGCATGCCCCGACCGTTCGCCACCGTGGCGACGGCACCGATGGGTCGACTGTTCCTCACGCAGGCGGCGCTGCTGTTCGCCGGCGGGACGATCGCCGCGCTGACGCTGCTCGCGGATCTCCCCTACGCCGCAGACCGCCTCACGATCGGCCTCGCGGTGCTGGTCCTCGTCACCGCGTTCGTGGGGATCGGCGCCCGTGACGGTCGCACGCCGATCCGCCTGCTGGTCGCGATCCCCTTGATCGACATGCTGGCCGTCGGCGTGCTGAGGGTCGCCACTCCGACCAGCGGGTTCGGATTCGTGCTCGTCCTGCCCGTCGCATGGCTGGCGCTCAACGGTGGACGTCGAGGTGCGGCCGTCGGCGTCGGCGCCACGACCCTGATCGCCTGGCTGCCGCTGCTGCTCGATGCCGTCGGGATCGACCTCAGCGGGGGCGTCGGCGTGCCCACGGCCGCCGCGACGGCGAGTCTGACCGTCGTCGTCGTGGTGATCGCCGCCGTGCTCTCCAACACCGCCACCAGGATGTCCGCCCAACGACGGCTGCTCGACGACCAGGCCCGACGCTCGGAGTCCGCCTACCAGCAGGCTCAGCGCGACGAGCAGGTGCTGAACGCGGTCATGGACTCGGTGCCGTTCGGCGTCGTCTCACTGGACAGCGACCGACGGTACCTGGGCGCCAACCGCACCGCCCGGGCGATCCTGCGTCACGTCTCCCTGCCGATCGAGACCCTCGCGGACCAGCTCCCGCTCTACCACCTGGACGGCGTGACCCCGGTCCAGCTCGAGGACCGTCCCCACGTCCGCGGTCTGGAGGGAGAGGTCGTCGACGGCGAGGTCTACTGGCTGGGTCATCCCGGCGAGTCGCGGGTGGCGCTCGAGATGACCGGTCGGCTGCTGCGGAACGCCGACCGCAGCGTCGACCGGCTCGTCGTCGTGTTCCGGGACGTGGGCGACAGCATCGAGGCCGAAGCGGCGCGGGACCAGGCCGTGGCCTCGATCTCCCACGAGTTCCGCACTCCGTTGAGCGCCATCCTCGGCTACATCGAGCTCGCGGCGGACACGGCAGACCTGCCCGTCGACGCCCAGGACCACCTGGCCGTCGCCGAGCGGAACACCACTCGACTGTTGACCTTGGTCAACGACCTGCTGGCCACCCGCGGCCGGACGCCACGGAGCTCCGTGCCGATCTCGCTGCGGTCCGTGGACCTCGCCGAGGTCCTGGCCGACTCCGTCAAGGCCGTCCGCACCCTTGCGAACGACCGCCTCGTCACGATCACGGTCGACGCGCCCCCGAGCGTCCCCATCCTGGGCGACGGCTTCCGGCTCCGCCAGGTGCTCGACAACCTCGTCACCAACGCGATCAAGTACAACGTCGACGGCGGCTCGATCGCGATCGACCTCGTGGCCGACGACGAGAGCGCCTCGCTCAGCATCACCGACACCGGACCCGGCATGTCCGAGCGTGAGCGGACCGAGGTCTTCGAGCCGTACGTCCGCACCACGAGCGCATCGGCGTCCTCGGCCCACGGCGCCGGCCTGGGCCTGGCCATCAGCCGGGACATCGTCGAGCAGCACGGCGGGAGCGTGCATCTCGAGGCCGCCGACACCGGCGGCACCGTGGCCGTTCTCGAGCTCCCCCGCGGAAAGGACGTGGCCGCATGATCGACGCGCACGCCGCCCAGCTCACCGCGGGCGTCACGCTCGGAGCGGTCACCGTGTACCTGATCGTCTCCGCAGCCCTGCACCAGGACGATCGCGCGGGACGCATCGTCGCGGTGGCCTTCCTCACGATCACCGGCACCGCCGTCCTCGCCCACTCGCTGCCCGGCGACGGCACCGCGCCCCCGCTTCTCGGGAGCGCGGCCGCGGCGGGCTACGTCCTGGCGATCGGTCTGCTCCGTGCCGGACTGCGTCTGCAACAGCTCGGCGGCGCACCGCGGTTGCTCACCCCGTTCCTTGCCGGGGCCGTCACGGTCACGAGCGGCTTCGCGGACGTCGCCCTCGACGAGCTGCGACTCCCCCTGCTCCTCGCCCTCGCCTTCTCGGTGGTCTACACCGGGACGTGCGCCGTGGAGTCCTACCTGGGCCCGGTGGCGTCGTCCCCGTCGGCGCGCATGCTGCAGGGAGTCATGGGTCTCACGACGGCCGCCGTGGTCGTCACGGGCATCCTGACACTGTCGCGCGTCATCATCTGGACAGCGGCGATCGACGTCGTGGTCGCGATCGGCTCCCTCGCGCTCTTCGTCCTCGCCGCGCTGTGCACCACGTCCCTGCGTGCCGAGACAGCACGACTGGTCTGGTGGACGGACGGTCTCAAGAACGACGGGGTCGGCTTCGAGCTCAACGAACCCGCTGCCTTCCACCGCGAGGCCCACGACCGCGTCGAGCGGTCCCAGACAGCGGGACAGGCCGTGGGCGTGGTCTGGGTCGAGATCCGCCACCTCGAGGACCTGCAGACGGCCTACGGCAGCGACGCCATGGACCGGGCCATCATCCACGCCGGCTCGGTGATCAGGCACCAGGCCCCGCCGTTCTCCACCCTCGGGCACCTCGGCGGCGGACGGTTCGTCATCGTCACGGCGGCACGCGCCGCCCGCCCGGTCGACCGCGTCGCCAACGCGATCCGCAACGGCCTGTCCCTGCGCAGTCCCGATCTGCCCGTCGCGCTGACCCATCAGATCGGCACCAGCGTGGCGGAACCGCCAGGCCTCGATCTCGAGCGGCTGATCGACCGGGCACGGTCGGACGCCGCCGGCGAGCTCTCGCCGTCTTGAGCCAATCCTGCGGGAATCTTGACGGCGAACGGGCCTCGTCCTGAGGTGGGGGTGATGGACTCGGGATCACCGCACGACGACCCGAGGTGAGACCAGCATGAGCATGACCCCAGCCGACAGCACGTGGGACGTCGGCTCGTCGACGGGCTTCGACGATCAGACCCGCCGGCCGACGATCGGGTGCGTCATCCCGGCGTACAACGAGGCCGCGACGATCGGCAGCGTCCTGGACTCGCTCCTCGCCCAGACCCGGCTGCCGGACGTCATCCACGTCATCATCAACAACACCACCGACGACTCCACCACCGTCGCCTCCCACTACGCCGGCCCCCACGTGCGCGGCGTCGGCGCGGACCAGCAGCTCACCACCGTCTACGTCCACGACATCGGCGAGAACCCCGACAAGAAGGTCGGCGCGCTCAACTACGGCTTCTCCCTCGTCGAGAGCATGGACTACCTGCTCGGGGTCGACGGCGACACCACCGCCGACCCCCGCGCAGTGGAGTACCTCGTCTCGGAGATGGTCAGCGACGACCGCATCGGGGGCATCTCGGCCATCTACAGCATCGACGACTCCGACCTGCCCTCCCGCACGGCCAAGTTCCTCATCGCCGGTCAACGCGCGCAGTTCGCGGCGTTCAACCTGCAGAACCTGCTGCGTGGACGCAACATGGCGGTGCTGGGCGGCCAGTACTCGATCTTCTCGGTGGCCGCGCTGCGCGAGGTCGTCGTGCAGAGCCACCAGCGCAGCCCGTGGGTGCGCGACAGCGAGATCGAGGACTCCCTGCTGTCCCTGCAGATCAAGTCCGCCGGGTACCTCACCAAGATCAGCGCCCGCGCCCGCGCCAACGTCGGCGGCATGACCACCCTGCGGTCCCTCGACGCGCAGCAGGTCAAGTGGAACACCGGGGCGATCGACCTGATGTGGCCCGGCCAGCGCGGCGACACGAAGGGCCAGCCACTGCACCCGAACCTGCGGCTGCGGTGGTTCGAGAACTTCTCGATGATCATCAACGGGTTCACCCGGTTCGCGTTCTTCTTCCTGCTGATCTCCTCGCTCATCCTCGGCGCCTTCGTCTTCAGTCCGCTGTGGCTCATCCCGCCGCTGGCGGCCGTGGTCCTCAACGCCCGGATCGCGCACCGCATGGCGTACCGCAACAACCGCGACTACTGGTTCGCGATCGGCCTGATCCCCGCAGAGATGTACATGTGGGTGCGCCTGGGCCACTTCGCGCGCTCGTGGACCAAGTTCTTCCTGCAGTCGCAGACCGACAACTGGGCCCTGCAGGCCCGCGCGGAGAGCGGAGGTGGCGGGTCGATCATTCCGGCCCACCTGCTGCCGGTCATCGCGATGCTGGCGACGCTGTCGGTCTGCGTCGTCAGCTGGATGCAGCTCCCGCTCGGCGCGCAGTCCGACGTCCTGCTCGTCGGTTGGACCACACTGGGCATCGTGACGATCCTGCAGACCGCCTGGATGCTGCTCAAGGTCATGCGTCCCTACCGTGGGTTCCGCGTGTGAGCGCGCCCCGGCCCCGTCACCTCTCTTCCACCCCTGTCACAGGAGCACCGATGTCCCGCTCGCCCCGCCTGGCCCCCCTCACGATCGCGCTGGTCGTGGCCGTCCTGCTGTCCGGGTGCTCGCTGGGCTCCGGCGGTGGCAGCGAACCCGAACCCGTTCCGTCGGCGTCGCCGACCGAGAAGGTCGATCCCACCCAGTTCACCAGGGACGGGACGTTCCAGTCCCACATCGACATCGACGGCGTCGACTTCGTGTACACGCTGTACCCGACGAAGTCGACCCCGCGCACCAACGAGTGGTATCCCCGGGGCGACAAGTTCTTCACCATCACGCTCACCGCGTACGACCTCGACCGCAAGCTGCGCGACCCGTTCAGGACCAAGCGCAAGGTCTACATGGACCGGATCTCGGTGCGGTCGACGACCGACTCGAAGAATCAGGACGAGGGCACGGCCGGCCCGTACGAGCTGAACGCCCGGGCCGGCAAGATCACCTTCGACCCGGAGCCCACGAGCAGTCGTCGCTACGGCATGCTCATCACCTCGCCCAAGGGCGCGTTCGAGCTGCGCAACCAGGCCATCGGCGACGTCCCCGACGACACGAGGCTGGTCACCCTCGAGATCACCGCCTCCGTCTACATCCAGCGGCGTCCGGGTTCATCGGACTACGACCGGCAGGACGTCGTGCAGGAGGTCCCGATCACCATCTTCGCCTCCGACGAGCCCACGAAGGCCGTCGAGATCCCGGTCAACGCCAACTGATCGCGAGCCTCGGCGGTCAGTCCTGCGCGAGGCGGTACCCGACACCGCGGACGGTCTCGATCCATCGCGGGGTTCCGCTGGAGTCGCCGATCTTGCGGCGCAGGTTGGCCACGTGGACCTCGACGGCGCGCTTGTCGGCGTCGGTGACGTAGTACGTGGTCACGTAGCTCTCCCCTCGTAGGGTGAGGACGAGGTCCGCCTTGCTCCGGACTCGCCGTCCGGACTCGAGCAACGCGACGAGCAGGTCGAACTCCGTCCGTGTCAGGTCCAGGCCTCGTCCGTCCGCCGTCGCGAGCCGGGTGGCCGGATCGGCCTGGAGTCCACGCCACTCGAGCGCGGCCCCCGAGCTGCCCGTCGGGGCTCGCCCAGGGCCGGCGGCGTCGACCGTCGGCGACGGGGGCGGCTGATCGACCGGTGCAGCAGGGGCCGTCGGCGCGGGCCACTGCTGGGGCACCTGCTGCTCCGGGACCTGCTGGGGCACCTGCTGCTCCGGGACCTGCTGGGGCACCTGCTGCTCCGGGACCTGCTGGGGCACCTGCGGCTGGGGTGCCGGTGCGATGACCGGCGCCGGGGCCGTCGGCGAGGGCTGCGGCACGAGAGGAGCCGCACCAGGAGCCACCTGAGGGCTCGCGGCACCTGCGGCGTCGGCCCCCGGGCCCATCGACCGGGGGCGACGCAGCATCGCCTCGATCCGCATCCTCAGCTCGCGCGGCCGGAACGGCTTCACGAGGTAGTCGTCCGCGCCCGACTGCAGACCCTGGATGACGTCGATCTCGTCGGCCTGCCCGGTGAGCATGATGATGTACGTGCTGCTGAACTGGCGCAGCCGCTGGGCCACCGCGAAACCGTCCATACCGGGCATCGAGACGTCCAGCGTCGTCAGCACGGGGTTGTGAGCGGCGACAGCGTCGATCCCCGACGGGCCGTCGGCAGCCGCGATCGCGTCGAAGCCGCTCTGCGTCAAGATCGTCCTCAGCAGGTCCCTGATGTCCGGGTCGTCCTCGATGACGACGGCCGTCCGCTGCGTTTCGCTCGCTCCCATGATGGGCCAGCCTAGAGGGCGAGGGACTGCTGTGTCGCCGGATCCGCGCGAGCGTGGACGATCATCGTGCTCAAGCGGCGTTCGCGGCGAGCGCGAGAGCACCAGTGGTCCAGAACGTACCGGCCGGGGGCCCACCCCCGCAGGACCCGTCACTCTCGCCGGGCGGCTTGATCCAGAGTCGAGCGTCCATCCGCCCCTCACCGGCAGAGGGCTCGCGCCCCAGCGCTCGACCCGGAGCGTTGCAGAACTCACCCGCCCCGGCCGGACCGGCGCCGTTGCGCCCTGTGTCGACCACATAGGTGAGGTCGTCTCCCACGTCGTCGAGCACGGACTCCGCGTACTGCTGCTCCGCGTCGTCGGACTGGTCGTTGGCGACGTTGACGGCGATGCCACGCAACCGGTCGGTCCCGACGCCACGGACCAGCTCGGCCATGCGGCCGGGGTCCTTCCAGTCGGAGTGACCGGCGTCGACGTAGGTGGTCAGGTCGTGGTCGTGGAGGATCTGGGCGGCCTCGCGCATCAGCTCGATCCGCTCGTCGAGCACGCCGCACTCGTCCGCGGTGGCCAGGGCGTCCGGCTCCAGCACGGCGACGGCGCCGGAGCCCGCCTGCGCGATGGCCTCCACCCAGTCGCGGTACTCCCCAGGGGGTAGACCGCCGGCGGACTCTCGGTGCGTGCAGTCGCGGTCGGTGATGCCGTAGACCACGATCAGCGGGACGCGCCCCTCGTCGTCGGCGCGCTCGACGAGCTCCTCGACTCGCTCGGCGACCGCCTCCTCGTCGAGCGCCTCGGGCACCAGCCAGACGGCCGTGGGGACCGCCGCGAGACGTTCGAGGACGGCACGGTCCTGGCCCGTGGCGGCCGCCGCAGCCGCAGCGGCCCCGGAGTGCGGGTCGACGACCGGAAGGTCGGACTCGAAGCGGTTCGATCCGTTGGGGTCGCTCGGCAGGAGCAACAGGATCACGAGGCCCAGCACACCGAGCACGACGAGAACCGTCCAGCGCCTACGCACCCTGCTGCTCCTTCCACCGGCACCCTCATCGTCCGGGCACCGCTCCCGGGAGAAGCGTAGTGCGGAGCAGGCGGCCGGGGCAGGTCATTGATCGACCGAGCCGTCAGCGCCTGGTGACGCCGAGGGTGGTCGCGACGCCGGCTCCGGCGCCGGCCAGCGCGCCACCCAGGGCGATGGCATCGGCCGCCCCACGGTCCACCCCGAAGGAGGTGAGCAGCTCACCGCAGAGGAAGGCCGAGCCCCAGAACGCCACGAACCCGACCGTCGCGACCAGCAGGGGCCGCTGCCATCGGGGTCGGGGTCCAGGCGGAGTCGGCGCGGATCCGAGGATCCAGCCGCCGGTGGCGTACACGAGCCCGAACGCCAGCCCGGCGAGCACCAGGACGACCAGCAGCATGGCGACGAGACCGTCCGCGAGCGCCCCGGCCATCACGCCCGTCACCGCCGCCAGGGTCGCGGCGGTCCACGCGGTGGCGCGCCGGGCCTGCGGCAGTGGTCGGTCGTGGGCGACGTACGTTCCGACCAGACCGGCACCGGCGCCGACCCCTGCTCCGAGTGGCAGCCCCGTCACGAGGCCGGCGATCACGAACAACGGCCCGTAGCCGAGCGCGACGTCGCGGGTGTCCGGGTCGTTCGACAGGGCGACGCCGAGCGCGAGGTAGAGGACGGTGCCGAGGACCCCCACCAGGGCACCACCGATCGCCCCCACGAGCGCTCCACGCAGCAGGGCCATGAGCGTCGAGGCGCCGTTCAGTCCTTGAACAGGCTGGTGACCGAGCCGTCCTCGAACACCGCAGCGGTGGCCTGGGCCAGCAACGGGGCGATCGAGAGCACGGTCAGCTTGTCGAAGCGCTGCTCGTCGCCCAACGGCAGCGTGTTGGTGACGATGACCTCGCTCGCGACGGAGTTCTTGAGCCGGTCGACCGCCGGCCCGGAGAAGACCGGGTGCGTGGCGGCGATGACCACGTCCGACGCACCGTCGGCCTTGAGCGCCTCGGCGGCCTGGACGATCGTGCCGCCGGTGTCGATCAGGTCGTCGACGAGGATGCAGACCCGTCCCTCGACGTCACCGACCACGCGGTTGGCCTGGGACTCGTTGGGCTTGCGCGGGTCGCGCGTCTTGTGGATGAAGGCCAGCGGCGAACCGCCGAGCGAGTTGGCCCACGACTCGGCCACCTTGATCCGGCCGGCGTCGGGCGAGACGACCGCGAGGGGCTGCTTGCCGTACTTCTTCTTGACGTGCCGGGTGAGGATCGGCATCGCGAGCAGGTGGTCGACCGGGCCGTCGAAGTAGCCCTGGATCTGCGCGGTGTGCAGGTCCACCGTCATGAGCCGGTCGGCGCCGGCAGCGGTGAACAGGTCGGCCATCAGACGGGCCGAGATGGGCTCACGACCGAGGTGCTTCTTGTCCTGACGGGCGTAGCCGTAGAACGGCAGGATGACGGTGATGCGCTTGGCGGAGGCGCGCTTGAGCGCGTCGATCATGATGAGCTGCTCCATGATCGCCTCGTTGATGGGCGCGGAGTGGCTCTGGATCACGAAGGCGTCGCTGCCGCGCACCGACTCGTCGAAGCGCACGTAGATCTCGCCGTTGGCGAAGTCGTAGGACGTGGTGGGCACGAGCTCGACCTCGAGCAGGTTCGCGACCTCCTCGGCGAGCGTGGGGTGCGCCCGCCCCGAGAAGAGCATGATCTTCTTCGTGGCGGTCTTCTTGAGCAGGTCACTCACCAGTGGGCTCCTCGGCAGGCTCTGCGTACGGTTCGGCGGCCTGTGCTGCAGGGGTGCCCGGCCGCTTGCGTCGCACCCACCCCTCCATCGTCCTCTGTGCCGCCGCGCTCACCGCGAGCGCCCCCGGCGGGACGTCGTCGCGCACGATCGTGCCGGCTCCGGTGTAGGCGCCGTCACCGATCTCGACGGGGGCGACGAACACGTTGTCCGAGCCCGTGCGGGCATGGCGTCCGACGACGGTGCGGTGCTTGGCGGTGCCGTCGTAGTTGGCGACGATCGTGCCGGCGCCGATGTTGCTTCCCTCGCCCACGTCGGCGTCCCCGACGTAGCTGAGGTGTGGCACCTTGGCGCCCTCGCCGAGGCGGCTGTTCTTGACCTCCACGAACGTGCCGACCTTGGCTCCGTCGGCCAGATCGGCAGCCGGGCGGAGGTACGCGAACGGACCGACGGTGGCCTTCGCGCCGACGACGGCGTCGTTGCCGTGCGTGCGGACGACGGTGGCCCCGGCCCCGACCTCCACGTTGCGCAGCGTCGAGTCGGGGCCGATCGTGGCACCGGTGGCGACGGCAGTGGCCCCGAGCAGCTGGGTGCCGGGCAGCAGCGTGA
>JBQGDU010000315.1:0-1814 GCA_052039245.1 Aeromicrobium sp.
AACACCATCAATTGATGGGAATCAGGAGGCGGGTGGGACGCAACTGATCCGTGCCCACAGGCGGTCCTTGGTCCAGCCAGAGGGTGGAGGGCCTCGCGTGCTGGGCCAGGGCGCCTGAGACGGTTCGCCGCTCTCGCCCCACCCCACATGGCCTAGGCTCGGGGAGTGCTGCTGCTCGCTCTCGACACTGCCGGACCGGTCGTGACGGTCGCCGTCCACGACGGCGACCGCGTCGTGGGCAGCGCCCGAGGCGAGGGCGCGATGGCCCACGGAGAGCTCCTCGCGCCGGCCGTCCGGGATGCGCTCGCGCAGGCCGGCCGACGCCCCGTCGACCTCACCGACGTCGCCGTCGGCGTCGGACCCGGGCCCTTCACGGGCCTGCGCGTCGGCGTGGTCACGGCCCTGAGCCTCGCTGCGACGCTCGACCTGAGCACCCACGGCGTGTGCTCGCTCGACGCCGTCGCCCCGGACCGCGTCGGTGAGTACGTCGTCGCCACCGACGCGCGCCGCAAGGAGGTCTACTGGGCACGGTACGCCGACGGAACCCGCGTGGACGGCCCCCACGTCGACAAGCCGGTCACCCTCGCGGCCCAGCACCCTGACCTGCCCGTCGTCGGACGCGGTGCCCTCCTCTTCCCGGACGAGCTCGGGGCCGATCCCGAGAGCACCCGGCTGCTCGACCCGTCGGCCGAGGCACTCGCCGAGCTCGTGGTGGGGGGTCGCGCGCAGCTGCTGCCGCTCGAACCGCTCTACCTGCGCCGCCCGGACGCCAAGCCCGCACCGCCCCTCGTCGTGCCCGGCGCCGCCCCTCTGGCCGAGTGATGGTGCCCCGCCCCGCCACGCACTCCGACGTCGCGGCGCTCGCAGCTCTCGAGCAGACCGCCTTCGGTGCCGCGACGGCCTGGTCCGACCGCGCCGTCCTGACCGAGGTGGAGGGGGATCACCGCCTCGTGCTCGTGGCCGACGGCGAGGCCGGACCCGACGGCTGGGCGAGCGTCCACCTCGTGGACGACGTCGCCGACCTCACGCGGATCGCGGTGCACCCGCGCCGACGGCGCAACGGGCTCGCGCGCCGGTTGCTGCGTGCCGCCGCCGACGTCGCCCGGGAGCGAGGAGCCGTCCGCATGCTGCTGGAGGTCGCGGACGACAACGTCGCCGCACTCCGCCTCTACGAGACGAACGGCTTCATCTCGATCGCGACCCGCCGCGGCTACTACGCCGACGGTTCGGACGCCGTGGTCATGGAACGGACTCTCGTGGAGCACACGTCGTGAGCGCTCTGATGCAGGAGATCACCTCCTGGCCGTGGGGATGGGCCTGGCTGACCCTGTACGTCATCGTGGTCCTGCGCGCCGGGGCCACCTACGGCATCGGACGAGGCGTCGCCGCCGGCGTGCTGCGCGGACGCGAGCCCGGCGAAAAGGTCCGGGTCGCGATGGCACGTGTCGAGCAGTGGGGCCCGCCCGTCGTCACGGCCAGCTTCCTGACCGTCGGGGCCCAGACCGTCGTCAACGCGGCAGCGGGACTCGTGCGGATGACGGTGCCCCGCTACCTGCTCGGTCTGCTGCCCGGAGCCGCGATCTGGGCCACGATCTGGAGCACGATCGGTGCTGGTCTCTTCGTGGTCGCGACCCGGGCGGGTGGTCGGCGCGACGAGGCCCTGCTGCTCGTGGTGCTGGTGCTCGTGCTGGTGCTGGCCGTGGGTCTGGTTGCGCACCGGACACGGCGTGACAGGCTGATCCCATGACCGAGACACCCGACGAGTTCGACGCCACGTCGCACGACCAGTCCGAGGACCTCGACCAGCTCCAGCC
>JBQGDU010000316.1:0-4115 GCA_052039245.1 Aeromicrobium sp.
CGCGGAGACCATGCACGGCTGGTACACCTACCAGGAGGGCGTGGGTGGGCCGGACCTGCACGCCATGAGCCACGGCGAGTCCTTCCTGGAGGTGCTGCGCACCCGTTTCGACGCTCCTGGCTTCTACTGCCTGGACGAGCCGGAGGCGGCATTGTCGTTCCAGTCAAGCCTCACCCTGCTGCGCACGCTGCACGACGCTGATCGTCGGGTCCGGGTCGCCGACCCGGGCCCGACGTCTGTCCCGTCCTGTCGCCAGCCGCTGACACACTGACGTCCATGGACCTCGACCAGCCGCCCGTCGTCCGAGTGCTGCCGGCCGACATGGCGACGTCCGCCCCGGAACCCTGGCTCGCCAACCTGCCCGTGGCCCAGCAGGTCCTGCGGGACGGACTCACCATGACCCCGGGAGTGACCTTCCTCGTCGGGGAGAACGGCACCGGGAAGTCCACCCTCGTCGAGGCGCTCGCCACAGCGTACGGGCTCTCACCGGAGGGAGGCAGCAACCAGGGGATCCATCACACCCGAACCACGGAGTCCTCGCTGCACCACCTGCTCACGCTCCAGCGCGGCGTGGGAGCCGGTCGCTGGGGATTCTTCCTCCGCGCGGAGACCATGCACGGCTGGTACACCTACCAGGAGGGCGTGGGTGGGCCGGACCTGCACGCCATGAGCCACGGCGAGTCCTTCCTGGAGGTGCTGCGGACCCGCTTCGACGCTCCCGGCTTCTACTGCCTGGACGAACCAGAGGCGGCGTTGTCCTTTCAGTCAAGCCTCACCCTGCTGCGCACGTTGCACGACCTCGTCGCCGACGGCGGGCAGGTCGTGTGTGCCACCCACTCGCCCCTGGTGGCCTCGCTACCGGGCGCCCGGATCCTCGAGACGGGGACCTGGGGCCTGCGGGAGACGTCGTGGCACGACCTCGAGCTCGTGAAGCACTGGCGCGGCTACCTCGAGGCTCCTCAGCGGTACCTGCGCCACGTGCTCGCCGACGACTGAGGCCAGGTGCCGGGTCAGAGGGTCAGGACGATCTTGCCGAAGACGTCGCCCTCAGCCACGGCACCGATCGCGTCCGCTGCCTGCTGCATGGGGAGCTCCCGATCGATGAGCGGGCGGGTGCCCGTCACGTCGAGGAACTCCACGAGACCACGCAGCTCCTCCCGCGTGCCCATGGTCGAGCCGTGCACCCGCATCTGCTGGAAGAAGATCCTCGTCAGCTCGGCGGCCTTCGGTGCGTCACCGGAGGTCGCACCGGCGATGACGATGGTTCCCCCGGGTCGCATCGACTTGATCGAGTGCGACCACGTGGCCGCGCCCACCGTCTCGATGACGGCGTCGACCTTCTGCGGCAGCCGCTCACCGGAGTCGAGTGCCTCGTGGGCTCCCAGCTCGACGGCCCGCCGACGCTTGGACTCGTCGCGGCTCGTGGCGAACACGCGGAACCCGGCGGCCCGCGCGAGGGTGATCGCCGCCGTGGCCACACCGCCGCCGGCGCCCTGCACCAGCACCGCGTCGCCCTGCTTCAGGCCGGACTGCGTGAACAGCATTCGGTAGGCGGTGAGCCAGGCGGTCGGGAGGCAGGCGGCCTCGGCGAAGGACAGCCCCTCCGGCTTGGGCACCACGTTGCGCCGCGGCACCGCGACCCGCTCCGCGAACGTCCCCTGATGCTTCTCCGAGAGCAGCGACCGCCGAGGGTCGAGGGTCTCGTCACCGGTCCAGTCCGGCGAGCTGATCACCGCGTGGACGACGACCTCGTTGCCGTCCTCGTCGAGTCCGGCGGCGTCACATCCCAGGATCATCGGCAGCGACTCGGCCCGCAGACCGACACCGCGCAGGCTCCAGACGTCGTGGTGGTTGACGGACGCGGCCTTGACCGTGACGGTCGTCCACCCCTCCGGCACCTCGGGCTCCGGACGCTCCCCCACGACGAGTCCGTCGAGGGGCGACTCGGGGTTGATCTCACCGGCGTAGACAGCGAACATCGGCACTCTCCTGGATCAGGGGTCGGGTCAGTGGGACGAGCTCAGTACGGGCGCCGGGCCAGTCCCTCGCGGCGGGCGGTGTCGGTGACGGCCCGGGCGACCGCCGAGCTGACCCTCGGATCGAAGGGCGACGGGATGACGTACGTCTCGGACAGGTCGTCGCCGACGAGGTCCGCGATGGCGGTGGCCGCCGCGATCTTCATGCTCTCGGAGATGGCCGTGGCGCGCACGTCGAGCGCACCACGGAAGATCCCGGGGAACACCAGCACGTTGTTGATCTGGTTGGGGAAGTCCGAGCGCCCCGTCGCGACGACGCGGGCGTGCCGAGCGGCGACGTCCGGGTGCACCTCGGGGTCGGGGTTGGCCATCGCGAACACGATCGCGTCCGAAGCCATGCGTGCCACCGCGGACTCAGGGACCGTGCCGCCGGAGACACCCACGAAGACGTCGGCGTCGACGAGAGCGTCGTCGATCGTGCCGGCGCTCGCCCACGGTGCACAGTCCTCGGCGAGCTGCTCCTTGACGGCGTTCATGCCCTCACGTCCCGGCACGAGCACGCCCGCGCGGTCCACGACGCTGATCTTGCGGACGCCGGCCGAGCGCAGGATCGCGCAGATGGCCACCCCGGCAGCGCCGGCACCGGAGATGACGACCTTGAGGTCCTGCATGTCCCGGTCGGTCAACCGAGCGGCGTTGATGAGTGCGGCGAGCGTGACGACCGCCGTGCCGTGCTGGTCGTCGTGGAAGACGGGCACGTCCAGGCGCTCGATGAGACGACGCTCGATCTCGAAGCACCGCGGACTCGAGATGTCCTCGAGGTTGATGCCGCCGAAGGTCGGCGCGAGCCGCACGATCGTCTCGACGATCTCGTCGACGTCGGTGGTGTCGAGGGCGACCGGCACGGCGTCGACGCCGCCGAACTGCTTGAACAGCACGGCCTTCCCCTCCATCACCGGCATGGAGGCGGCCGGACCGATGTCGCCGAGGCCGAGCACGGCGGTGCCGTCCGTCACCACCGCGACGGTGTTCGAGACCCACGTGTACTGGTGAGCGAGCTCGGGATCCGCCGCGATGGCCTCGCACACCCTCGCGACGCCGGGTGTGTAGGACAGCGAGAGGTCATGGGCGTCGCGCAGGGGTACCGTCGCGGCGACCTCCATCTTGCCGCCCTGGTGCAGGGCGAAGACGGGATCGTCGGGGTCCGGCGCGACGTCGTGGGCGTCGCTGTCGATGGCAACCATGAGCGTGCAGAGATGTCCTTGGGCGATTCCGGTCGACGCGCGGCGGTGCCGGTCTGGCTCCGCGTTGTCGAGTGATGATGCGGGTCGTGCCCGACGGCGAGTCTTTCACATGCCCTGGTCGTCCCCCAGCGCCCGGGTGACCGGTGGCGCGAGGAGACAGACCAGGACGACGACCGCCGACGTCGCCAGGGAGGTGGGGATCCACCAGACGTCCCCACGGAAGTTGAACGACAGCAGCAGCTGGATGAGCTGGGAGAAGACGAGGAACCCTCGCGCCCAGGAGTGCCCCTTCAGGACTCGGTTGGCTCCGGCCAGCAACATGATCCCGAAGAGTCCCAGGAAGATCGCGGTGCTGATGCCGAGACCGACCCGCCCCGCCGTCACGACGCTTGCTTCGGCGACCGCGAGACCGATGAGGGCGACCGCCTCGAGACTGACCACGGTGGCGGCCACGAGCAGCAGCCGGCGGGCGGTCCCGGTCGGCGGGACCGGTGGCGACACATGGTCCGGCGAGACGTCCGCGGGGGGCGTCGACTCGTCGTCGGGGGGGTCGTCAGCTCGCTCGTGCACGACCACAGAGTACGGGTCGAGCCTCGGTTCACGAGATCGTCATCTGCATGTGACACAACAGACAGGGCCGACGACGGCCCTTCCCCTTGTGCAACACGTGCATTGTTGAAAACATGAACAAAGCGCCTCGGGCGTGCCTGCCACCGCGGGCTCGGCCGAGCCGATTTTCACACCACTGGGAAGGAGATGTCGTCATGGACTGGCGCCACCGTAGCGCGTGTCTCGACGAAGACCCTGAGCTCTTCTTCCCCATCGGCAACACCGGGCCGGCGATCATGCAGATCGAAGAGGCCAAGGTCGTGTGTCGCCGTTGCGACGTCCGTGA
>JBQGDU010000317.1:0-5228 GCA_052039245.1 Aeromicrobium sp.
TCCTTCGTCGCGGGCGGGACTACTCGACCACCGTGGTGATGGTGGTGGTGGATGGGACTGCTCGGCCGTCCGGGTGATGGGGGGCGGGACGCTCAGGCGTCCTCGGGCTGGACGCGCAGCGTCAGCAGCGTCGTCGCCAGAGAGTCGTACTGTCCGCACAGCATGAGCAGCTCGATGGCGGTGGGCTCGTCGAGGTGCTCGCGGACCGCCGTCCACGTCGCATCGTCGAGATCACGGCGTCGCACGAGCTGCTCCACAGCCTCCAGCAGCACCCGCTGGCGCGGTGACCAGCCCTCCCACGACGCGTCGCCGGCGTGGGCGATCTCGTCCGCTGTCAGCCCCACCCGTCGCCCGATCCGCACGTGGTGCCGACGCTCGTACTCGCACTCGCGCAGAGCCGCCACGTGCAGGATGACGAGCTCGGTGTCGGTGCGCGGCAGCTTGCCGCCGGGCATCATCGTCGCGCTGTAGAGCAGCCAGGCGCGGAACAGGCCACGCCGCCGACCCAGCGTCGTGAAGATGTTCGGGCGCTGCCCACCGATCACGCGACCCGCGGCGCCGGCGATCAGGTGGTTGACGAGGCCGAGGTCCCGACGACCACCGGGAGCGATGCGCGGAGTGCTCATGGCGGCAGGCTAGTGCGTCAGGAGCCTGTGCAGTGGGCCCGTGGCACCTCAGACGTAGATCGTGACGGTCTTGCCGACCCGGAGCTCATCGCCCGCGTCGGGTGTCTGTGCGCGGACGACGTCACCCGGGATCACGTTGCGGACCCGGACCTTGAAACCGGCGTCCTCGAGCGTCTTCTTGGCGTCCGCCTCGCTCTCGCCGACCACGTCGGGGACCTCGACGTCCTGCGGTCCCTTGGAGACCACGATCGTGATCGTGTCGCCCTTGAACCCCGTGCCCTCGTCCGGGTCCTGGGAGATGACGTCCCCCTTGTCCACGTCGTCGGAGAACTCCTCCTCGACGTTGACCGTGAACCCGGCGCCCTCCAGGGCCTCCACGGCGTCCTTGCGTGGGCGGCCCTCCTGGTCCTCGATCTCGATCGGGCGCGGCCCCTTGCTGATGATGAAGTCGATCGTCGTGCCGCGGCGCACGCTGTCGCCGGCCTTGTGGTCCACGGGCCGGACGATGCGCCCCTTCTCGACGTCGCCGCTGAACTCCTCCGTGGTGTCGCCGAGCTCGAGGTTGACGTCGGACAGGAGCTTCTCGACCTCCTCGACCGACTTGCCCTTGGTCTTGGGGATCTCGTACCGCTCCTGGCCCTTGGAGACCACGGCGTTGATCGTGGAGCCGGGCAGCAGGCGCTCACCGGGTGCTGGGTCGGTGGAGATGATCGTGCCGAGAGGGGCGGTCTCGGAGAACGCGCGCCGGCTGACCGCCAGCTCGAATCCCAGCTCCTCGGCCTCGGACACGGCCTGTGCCTCGCTGCGGCCGACCAGCTGGGGTGCGTCGGTGTACCGCCCGACGCCGAGCCAGTACCCGAACCCGGCCAGCAGGAGTGCCACGACGATGACGCCGATGAGCAGGATCAGGCCACGGCGCGACCGACGGGAGCCGGACGTGGCGGCCGCGTACTCCTCGTCCGACATCGCGACGTGCGGGTCCCGCTCGTCGTCGCCGGACCACGAGCGGGAGCTCCACTGCATCGTGGGCTCGCCGGCTGATGCGGCGGCGACGTCGACGGTGGACTCCTCCCACCGGTCGTGCCCGATCGAGGCTGCCGCGCCGGTGCCGGCTGCGTGCGGGACACCGCCGACGTCGACCGGCTCGGTGACCTCCTCGGCATCGGCATCGCCGTCCGCAGCGCGGCGGGGCAGCAGGTCCGCGACGAGCTCAGGGTCGTCCTGCAGGCCGGAGTCGAGTGCCCGCTGCACCATGCGGACCTGATGGAGCAGGACTCCGGCGTCGGTGGAGCGCTGCATGAGGTCGCGGGCCGTGGCCCGAGCCACGAGCGCGTCGACGTAGGGAGGAAGGTCCGGCACCAGGTCCGACGGCGGGGGGATGTCCTCGTGGACGTGCTTGTAGGCGACGTGGATGGGGGTGTCCCCGGCGTGCGGCTTGGCGCCCGTGAGCATCTCGTAGAGCATCGCGCCGCAGGCGTAGACGTCGGAGCGACGGTCGGCGCCCTCGTTGGTGACGATCTCCGGCGCGAGGTAGGAGACCGTCCCCATGAGCGTCCCGCCGGTGGCCGTGGTGGCCGTGCTCACGGCGCGAGCCAGCCCGAAGTCGGCGACCTTGATCTCGTCGTCGGGCGTGAGGAGGACGTTCTCGGGCTTGACGTCGCGGTGGATCAGGTTCTCGCGGTGCGCGACGGACAGCGCGACCAGCACGTCCGCCAGCAGGTCCAGGGCGCGTCGCGCGGGCATCGGCGCCTCCTCGCGCAGGACGTCGCGCAGGGTCCGGCCCGGCACGTACTCCATGACGAGATAGGTGACGTCGCCGTCGTGTCCCTGGTCGAAGACCGAGACCACGCCGCGGTGGTTGAGCTTGGCCGCTGCCTTGGCCTCGCGCTCGAAGCGCTGCGTGAACGACCCGTCGTCGCCGAGGCCGGAGTGCATCACCTTGATGGCGACGGATCGGTCCAGCCGCTCGTCGGTGCCGCGGAAGACGCTGGCCATGCCGCCCCGCGCGATGCGCTCGCCGATGAGGTAGCGCCCGTCGAGAAGTCGGCCGACGAGCGCTTCGTCGCCGGTGACGGCCACGGGGCCTCCTCTCCTCGGTGCGTCGTGCAAGGGTCTGCGCCGACCAGCGTCGGCATGGCGATTCTAGTGTTGGTGACGCAACGTCACGGACCCCGCCGTGGTGCGTGTCACCCGTGTGACGTGCCCGGACGGAGCCTCATGGGGGTGAGCCTGGGCGCGTGCACGCCGCAGAGCCTGGTCACCGCGCTCGGCGGGTGGCCGTCAGCAGCAGGGGGCGGATCGCGTCCTGGGCAGCAGGTCCCAGCCGCGCGAGGGCTGCCTCGGCGGCGTCCTCACGCTCGGCGATGTCGCGTTCCACGGCGGCGAGAGCGCCCGTGCGGACCATGAGGTCCCGCAAGGTGCCGACACCCTCCGCCGTCCCGAGGTGGCGACGCAGCAGCGTGCGGTCGTCCTCGTTCCCGAGCTCGACGGCACGAGCCACCAGAACGGTGCGCTTGCCCTCACGGAGATCGTCACCGGCCGGCTTGCCGGTGACCTCCGGGTCCCCGAAGACACCGAGGACGTCGTCGCGCAGCTGGAACGCCTCGCCGAGGGGGAGGGCGACGTCGCTCAGGGAGTCGACGAACGAGTCGTCCGCACCGGCGAGGGCGGCGCCGATCTGCAGAGGGCGTTCGACGGTGTACTTCGCTGACTTGAACCGCACGATCCTCAGCGCGTCCTCCACACTGACGTCCGTGCTCGTCTGGGCGAGCACGTCGAGGTACTGGCCGGAGGCGACCTCCGAGCGGCACAGGTCGAGCAGGTCGAGCGCCCGGCCGACGGTGGGGAGTCCGCTGGAGCGGAGCTGCTGGTCGGCCCAGGACAGCATCAGGTCGCCCAGGAGCACCGCGACCGCGCGGCCGTGTCCGCCCGGGTCGCCGGTCCAGCCGGCCTCGAGGTGCCGTTGCTCGAAGGCGCGGTGGACGCTCGGACGTCCACGGCGCACGTCGGAGTCGTCCATGAGGTCGTCGTGGACGAGTGCGCTGGCCTGCAACCACTCCAGCGAGGCAGCGGCGACGTCGATCGCGGTCTCGTCGGGGTCACCACCCGCGGCGACCCACCCTGCACGGCAGAAGCGCGGACGGAGCCGCTTCCCTCCCGCGACGAAGTCGCGTGCGGCGTCGAGGAACGAGGCCAGGTCGCTGCCGAGCGGCTCGAGGTCGCGGCGGCGCGCGGCCAGGAACTGCTCGAGTGCGGCGTCAACGGCGTCTCGCGCGTCGGATTCCTGGGTCGCTGTCACGTCGGGGACGATACCTTTGGGCTCGTGCCCGAACAGAATGAGCCACTCGTGCCCGAACAGAATG
The DNA here is from genome assembly GCA_052039245.1 of Aeromicrobium sp. Taxonomy (GTDB): domain Bacteria; phylum Actinomycetota; class Actinomycetes; order Propionibacteriales; family Nocardioidaceae; genus Aeromicrobium. The sequence continues at coordinate 3,989 of JBQGDU010000317.1, forward strand.
AGCCACTGGCATCCCGCCCGAAGACGGTCGCTGAGTCGATCGCCTCCGGCCGCCCGACCTACTCGTTCGAGTTCTTTCCGCCGAAGGACGACGAGGGCGAGGAGCTGCTGTGGCGCACGATCGCCGAGCTGGAGCCTCTCGATCCGACCTTCGTCTCCGTGACGTACGGCGCCGGGGGCACGAGCCAGGACCGTACGGTCCGCGTCACCGGTCGCATCGCCGAGCAGTCGGGCATCAGGGCGGTCGGTCACCTGACCCTGGTCGGCCAGAGCCGACAGGAGATCGAGCTCGTCCTCAAGCAGTACGCGTCCGCCGGCATCGGCGACGTGCTCGCTCTGCGCGGTGACCCGAAGGGCGGACCGCGGGCGCCGTGGGAGACGCATCCCGACGGCATGACCCACGCGATCGAGCTGGTCGAGCTCGCGAAGGACGACTTCAGCGTCGGAGTGGCAGCGTTCCCGGAGGGACACCCGGACGCCGCCGGCCTCGACGCCGACGCCGACGTGCTCGTCGCCAAGGCGGAGGCCGGAGCGGAGTACGCCATCACGCAGCTGTTCTTCCGGTGCTCCGACTACGTCGGGCTCGTCGAGCGCGTGCGAGCACGCGGCTGCGACATCCCGGTCATCCCCGGCATCATGCCGATCCTGAACTACGCGCAGGTGGCGCGGATGGCCGAGCTGTCCGGTGCGGAGATCCCGCGCGAGGTGCTCGAGGAGATCGAGCCGCTCGTGGAGGACAAGGCCGCCGTGCGGGCCAAGGGCATCGAGCTCGCCACCCGGCTGTGCCGCGACCTGCTCGATGCGGGGGCCCCGGGGCTGCACTTCATCACCCTCAACCGGTCCAAGGCCACCCGCGAGATCTTCTGGGCCCTGCGCGACGAGGGCCTCATCTGAGCCGTCGCCGTCCTCAGCGCGGCACCGGACCGAGGTGCTCGGCCACGGCCTCGGCGGCGAGTCCGATCATCTCGAGCGACGACTCGGGATGGGCGTGGGCGCCGACCATGAACAGTCCGTGCGGCCCGGGGCGCAGGGGACGGTCGACCTGCGACGTCCAGCCACGCCACTGCCATCCCCAGTGCGCGTCGAGGACCAGGTCCCTGGGGCTCGCGTCGTGCCGTTCCTCGACGTGCCGGCGCAGGTCGATCCCGACTCGGGCGAGCGCGATGAGCGGGTCCTCGGCGTTGTGATGGGCGATGGTCCAGCAGGCACTGCCGCTCGACCAGAGCCGCAGCGGCGGATCG
>JBQGDU010000318.1:0-3060 GCA_052039245.1 Aeromicrobium sp.
GGGTGCTCGAAGACGATGTCGATGTCCTCGCCGCCGGTGAGCTCACGGATGGCCTTGCCGAACCGCTGCCACTCCTTGGGGTTCTGCTTCGTCCCCTCGTCGTTCCAGAACTTCGGGGCCAACTCCGAGCGGTTGATCACCATCTCGGCGCCCATGCTGCGGACGATGTCGGCCTTCTCCTCGTTGGAGACGACGCAGATCGGGTTGGCGCCGCCGTTGAGCGCGTACTGCGTCGCGAAGCCGCCCAGACCGCCGGAGGCGCCCCAGACCAGGACGTTGTCGCCCTGCTTCATGTTGCCGCCGTTCTTGGAGACGAGCTGGCGGTAGGCGGTGGCGTTGACGAGCCCGGGGGAGGCGGCCTCCTCCCACGTGAGGTGGTCCGGCTTGGGCAGGAGCTGGTTGGCCTTGACCAGGGCGACGTGCGCCAGGCCGCCGAAGTTCGTCTCGAAGCCCCAGATGCGCTGCTCGGTGTCCATCATCGTGTCGTCGTGGCCGTCGGGCGACTCCAGCTCGACCGACAGGCAGTGTGCGACGACCTCCTGGCCCGGCTTCCACTTCGTGACGCCCGGCCCGGTGCGCAGGACGACGCCGGAGAGGTCGGAGCCGACGACGTGGTACGGCAGGTCGTGACGCTTGGTCAGCGGCGAGAGGCGTCCGTAGCGCTCGAGGAAGCCGAACGTCGAGACGGGCTCGAAGATCGACGTCCAGACGGTGTTGAAGTTGATGGCGCTGGCCATGACGGCCACGAGCGCCTCGCCGGGACCGAGCTCGGGGAGCGCGACGTCCTCCACGTGGAGGGACTTGCGGGGGTCCTTCTCCTTGCTGGGCACCCCCTCGAACATCTCCACCTCGTCCTTGTGGACGGTGGCTGCGGTGTAGTGGTCGGGGATCTCCAGAGCGGCGAAGTCCTCGCCCGACGTGTCGCCGGCGAGAATCGCGTCGCGGATCTGCTGCACAAGGTCCTCCAGGGTCGATGGTGGCCGCGATGTTACCGGTACGTAGGCGTTTCGGTGCAGGGTGTGGGACGGCTCACGTCGGGGCACGCTCCGGGCGCGCTCAGTGACTGGTCGAGGGCTCCACGAGCTCGACCAGCACGCCTCCCGCGTCCTTGGGATGGACGAAGTTGACGCGGCTGTCGGACGTGCCGCGCTTGGGGGTGTCGTAGAGCAGTCGGACGCCCCGGTCGCGCAGCGTCTCGCACACCACGTCGATGTCGGTGACCCGGTAGGCGAGCTGCTGGATGCCCTGCCCGTTGCGGTCGAGGAACTTCGCGATGGTCGAGTCGTCGCTCAGGGGAGCGAGCAGCTGGATGCAGGACCCCGAGTCGCCGACGGCGAGCATCGCCTCGCGGACGCCTTGCTCCTCGTTGACCTCCTCGTGGACCGACTCCAGTCCGAACGTCGAGGAGTAGAACTCCAGCGCGGCGTCGAGGTCGGGCACCGCGATGCCGACGTGGTCGATCGCGACGAGGAGATGGCTGGGCGGGGTGGCGGCGTTCGTCATGCTGAGCAGGGTAGAGCAGGCCCGAGGCTCCTTCGCGTGATCGGGGACACAGGGGGCTTCCGCCACCGCTACCCGTGAGTACAGTGACCCCAGCAGTCGAGCCCCGCTCCCCGAGCACTGTCGTCCACCTAGGAGTAGTCATGCCCCAGTCCGTGATCGTCGCCGGTGCGCGCACCCCCATCGGTCGCCTCCTCGGCGGCCTGAAGACCCAGTCCGGCTCCGACCTCGGGGGCCACGCCATCAAGGGCGCGCTGGAGAAGGCCGGCATCTCCGGCGAGCAGGTCGACTACGTGATCATGGGTCAGGTCCTGGGAGCCGGCGCCGGCCAGGTGCCCGCACGTCAGGCTGCCTTCAAGGGCGGCATCCCGCTCGACGTCCCCGCGATCACCGTCAACAAGGTCTGTCTCTCCGGCATCAACGCGATCGCGCTCGCGGACCAGCTGATCCGTGCCGGCGAGTACGACGTCGTCGTCGCCGGCGGCCAGGAGTCCATGACGCAGGCCCCGCACATCCTGACGGGCTCGCGCGAAGGCACCAAGTACGGCAAGGCCACGATGCTCGACCACATGGAGTACGACGGCCTGTGGGACGCGCTCACCGACCAGGCCATGGGCTCGCTCACCGAGCAGCGCAACGCCGACCTCGACGCGCTGACGCGTGAGGAGCAGGACGCGTTCGGTGCCCGGTCGCACCAGCTGGCCGCCGAGGCCCAGAAGAACGGCGTCTTCGACGACGAGATCGTCCCGGTCGAGATCCCCCAGCGCAAGGGTGACCCCGTGGTCGTCTCCGCCGACGAGGGCGTCCGCGGCGACACGACCGCCGAGTCCCTCGGCCGGCTGCGTCCGGCGTTCTCCAAGGAGGGCACCATCACCGCCGGGACGGCGAGCCAGATCTCCGACGGCGCCGCAGCGGTGGTCGTCATGAGCAAGGCCAAGGCCGAGGAGCTCGGCCTGACCTGGATCGCCGAGATCGGCGCGCACGGCAACGTCTCGGGTCCGGACTCGACGCTGCAGGAGCAGCCCGCCAACGCCATCGACAAGGCACTCGCGAAGGACGGCCTGACGGCGGACGACCTCGATCTCGTCGAGCTGAACGAGGCGTTCGCTGCCGTCGGGATCCAGTCCACCAAGAAGCTGGGCATTCCTGCGGACATCGTCAACGTCAACGGCGGAGCGATCGCCCTCGGTCACCCGATCGGCATGAGCGGCGCGCGCATCGTGCTGCACCTCGCGCTGGAGCTCCAGCGCCGTGGCGGCGGCACCGGCGCGGCCGCGCTGGGTGGGGGCGGCGGGCAGGGTGACGCGCTGATCATCCGCGTGCCGAAGGCCTGACCCAGCGGTGAGCGACGACGGCGTGCCACGTCCACGGCACGACGACGTCGAGCAGCTCGTCGAGCAGGCGCGCGACCGCCGACCACGTGCCGTCGCGCGTCTCATCTCGCTCGTGGAGGACGAGTCGCCCGCGCTGCGCGAGGTCAGTGCGGCGCTCGCCCCCCTGGCCGGGCACGCGCACGTCGTGGGTCTGACCGGCTCGCCCGGCGTCGGCAAGTCCACCACG
>JBQGDU010000319.1:0-2087 GCA_052039245.1 Aeromicrobium sp.
CGCTCGACCGGCAGATCGGAGCCGACCCCGAGGGGGCCCGCGCCGCAGTGGCCGAGGTGCGACGGCAGAGCAAGGCCCAGCTGAGGGATCTGCGGCGACTCGTCTCCCTGCTGCGCGACGGAGAGGAGAGCAGCGCCCTGCCGGGGGCGGAGCTGACCGAGGTCGAGGAGCTGGTCCGCTCGATCCGCGTCTCCGGCACCGACGTGCGTCTGACCGTGCACGGCTCCCGCTGGCGGGACGAGCTCGGCCCCCTGGCGTCGCGCACCGCGTTCCGGACCGTCCAGGAGTCGCTCACGAACGCCGTTCACCACGCCCCGGGAGCCAGCTGCGACGTCGTCGTCGACGGCTCGGCGGCAGACCACCTGACGATCGACGTCTCCAACACCGCCGGTGTCGGCCCCGGTCCCGGCCCGGGATCGGGCCTCGGTCTGGTGGGGCTGCGTGAGCGAGCCGAGCTCCTCGGAGGCCGCCTCGAGACCGGCCCGACGACCCCCGGCGGCTGGCGGGTCCGGCTCACCCTGCCGATGGAGGAGGCCGTGTGATCCGGGTCGTGGTGGCCGACGACCAGGCCCTCGTGCGGGCAGGCCTCGTCACGATGCTCGACCTCGAGCCGGACATCACGGTCGTCGGGGCGGCTGTCGACGGCGACGAGGCGGTCGCCCTTGCGCTCGAGCACCGTCCGGACGTCGTGTGCATGGACGTGCGGATGCCGGGTCGCGACGGCATCTCTGCCACTCGCGCGTTGTGCGGGCCGGACGTCACCGAGCCTGTCCCGGTGCTCGTGCTGACCACGTTCGACATCGACGAGTACCTGTTCGGGGCCCTCGAGGCGGGGGCGTCCGGATTCCTGCTGAAGGACGCTGAGCCCGACGCCATCATCGCCGCCGTCCGATCGGTGGCGGACGGACAGGGGACGATCGACGGCGCCCTCACGCGGCGCGTCCTGCGCGAGGTGGCCACCCGGCGCGCCACTCGTCCGGTGACCGTCGCCCGCGCCAGCGAGCTGTTGTCCGCCCGCGAGCTGGAGGTGGTGGTGCTCCTGGCGGAGGGGCGCTCCAACGAGGAGATCGCCGAGCGGCTCGTGCTGGAGATCTCGACCGTGAAGTCCCACCTCACGCGCATCATGCCCAAGATCGGGGTCTCCTCACGGCTCCAGGTCGCGGTGTGGGCCTACCAGAACCGGGTCGTCCAGGTCGTCGACGACTGATCCCGTCGTCGGATCCGGATCGTTTGCGACCTTCGATGGAAGGCCCACGATTCCGCCCTTCGCACGGCGCGAGCGCGGTCGCCGCGTCCCTAGCGTCGAGGCATGACATCGACCACGCATTCCGCACTGCCGACGGCCGTCGGCGCTCGTCCGCTGCTGTCCTTCTTCGTCCTCGCCAACACGCTGAGCTGGCTCGCCTGGATCCCGTACATCAGGTCCGGCCACGGGCTCGGCCACTGGGACCTCAGGGTCCCGGGCGGCGATCTCGGCTCCCAGCTGATGCTCCTGCTCCCCGGCGCCTACCTCGGCCCGATCACCGCCGCAGTCGTCGTCACGGCCCTGGCCGATGGACGCGAGGGGCTACGTCGCTGGGCACGTCGGCTCGTCCGCTGGCGGGTCGGCTGGATCTGGTACGCCATCACGCTGGTCGGCGTGCCGGCCGTCATCATCGTCTCGACGATGGCCGTCGGCGGAGCACCCGAGCTCCCACCCGCAGCCCTGCTGATCGCGTTCGTGCCGGGGTTGCTGATCCAGATGGTCACGACCGGCCTCGCGGAGGAGCCCGGCTGGCGCGACTTCGCGCTGCCCCGCCTGCAGGAGCGCTTCGGTCCGCTGCGTGCCGCGGCGATCCTCGGCCCGCTGTGGGCCGCCTGGCACTACCCGCTCTACCTCACCGAGTGGGGTGGGTGGCCCGACTTCTCCTGGCAGCGGCCGGTGGAGTTCACGATCTTCTGCATCGCGTTCAACGTGGTGATGACCTGGGTCTTCAACCGCAGCGGTGAGAGCCTGCCGCTCGCGATGCTGCTGCACGTGAGCGTCAACAACTTCATGTCCGTCCTGTGGTCGGACATGTTCCCCGGCCTGGATGCCGACCTGGCCC
>JBQGDU010000320.1:0-3673 GCA_052039245.1 Aeromicrobium sp.
GCCGACCCTCGGCGGCGGGCCCGCCGCCGGGCCCGCGTTCGTCAACCTCTCCGGTACCCCGTGGCTCGCCACGGCCGGCGCCGGCGACGTCCTGGCCGGCCTGGCCGGCTCGTTGGTCGCCGCCGGCTGCTCACCGCTGGAGGCCGGTGCGCTCGCCGCCTTCCTGCACGGTCGGGCCGCCGAGGTCGCGAACCCGGGTGGGCCGATCGTCGCCTCCGACGTCGCCCGTGCCCTGCCCCGCGTCGTCGGCCGATTCCTCGCGGGCGGTGACGAACGATGATGCTCTCGGCCCGACCGTCCGTCCGAAGGCCTCATCCTGAGTGCGCCGGGGGGTGGGTCCGGACGAAGGATGATGCTTCCGGCCGACCCCTCCGGCGCCACGCCTCATCATTCGTCCGTGGAGGCGCCATGTCTCATCCTTCGTCCGGCCACGGTGCTCCGACCAGCCGCGGGCCAGGAGCCGACCGATGACCGGACCTCAGGCGGAGGCGATCGTCGACCTCGACGCCTACCGCACGAATCTCTCCGCGCTCGGAGCCCAGGCGCCGGACGCCCAGCTCATGGCCGTCGTCAAGGCGGACGGCTACGGCCACGGCCTCGTCGAGGTGGCCCGCGCCGCTCGTGAGGCGGGAGCCCAGTGGCTCGGTGTCGCCACCCCCGACGAAGCGCTGCGACTGCGGGCGTCGGGAGACACCGGGGACGTCCTCTGCTGGCTCTCCGCGCCGGGACGCGACTGGGCGCCGATCGTCGAGGCCGGAGTCGAGGTGACCGCGTCGTCCGCGGAGCAGCTCGAGGAGATCATCGCCTCCGCCGGAGGCTCTCGGGTCCGTCTGCAGCTCAAGGTCGACACCGGCCTGTCGCGCAACGGTGCACGTGGCGAGCAGTGGACCGACCTCGTCCGTGCCGCCGCGAGCCACCAGCACGCAGGCCGGCTCCAGGTCACCGGCGTCTGGTCGCACTTCGCCTGCGCGGACCAGCCGGACCACCCGGCCAACGCCGCTCAGGAGGCGGTGTTCACGGCCGCCGTCGAGGAAGCACGCTCCGTCGGTCTCGACACCGGCCTGCGCCACCTCGCCAACTCCGCCGCCATCCTCACCCGACCGAGCGCCCACCTCGACCTCGTCCGCGCCGGCATCGCGTCGTACGGTCTGCCGCCCGACCCGGACCTGCAGCACGACGTCCCGCTCCGACCCGCGATGACGCTGCGCGGGCGACTCGCCCACGTCAAGCGGGTCCCTGCCGGGACGTCGGTCTCCTACGGCCACACCTGGGCCACCGAGCGGGAGACGACCCTCGGGCTGGTCCCGCTCGGTTACGCCGACGGGGTGCTGCGCACCGCCTCCGGTCGCGCCCACGTCGCGGTGGCGGGCCGCCGGCACCCCCAGGTGGGTCGCATCTGCATGGACCAGCTCGTCGTCGACCTCGGCGACACCGCGGCGCGAGCCGGGGACGTGGTCACCCTGTTCGGTCCGGGCGACGCCGGAGAGCCGACCGCCGAGGACTGGGCGATCGCCGCCGGTACGATCGGCTACGAGGTCGTCAGCCGACTCGGCGGCCGCATCCAGCGCAGTCACCGAGGAGTCTGATGGTCAGCCCGACGAGACGCGCCGCCGTCCTCGCCAGCACCGCCGGTGCGTTCGTGGCTGCCGGAGTGGCCGCGCGCGTCGTCAACAACCGCCATCGGACCGCTCGTCGAGCGCGGCGGGGCGAGCAGGTCGAGTTCGGCACGGTCCACGGACCGGTGCACACGGTCACCGCCTCCGACGGGGTACGGCTCAACGTCGAGATCGACGAGGGCCCTCCCGACGCGGCGGCCGACGCGCCCACCCTCGTCTTCGTCCACGGCTGGGTCTGCACCCTCGACTCGTGGCACTACCAACGCCTCGCACTGCGCGACCGGTACCGCATGATCTTCATGGACCACCGATCGCACGGGGGATCCGAACGCTCCGACCCGGCGCACGCGACCTTCGAGCAGCTGGCCGACGACCTCCACCGCGTGCTCACCGAGCTCGTGCCCACCGGACCGATCGTGCTCGTCGGTCACTCGATGGGCGGCATGACCATCCAGCAGCTCGCCGCTGACCGTCCCGACCTGTTCGGTGACCGGGTCGTCGGGGTCGCGCTCATCGCCACCAGCTCCGGCAGGCTCATGCGCGGCAGCCCGGCGCTCAAGCGTCTCTCACCCCTCCTGCGGATGGGCGGCGCTGCACTCGACTGGGGGCGGACCTTCAACAGCTACTCCGTCATCCAGCGCTGGGCCGTGGGTCCGGATGCCGAGGAACGACACGTCGACATGACCGACGAGATGATCCTGCGGGCGCCGACGCACGTGCTGCTGGACTTCTACCCCGCCTTCACCGTGCTGGACCTGACCACCGGCCTCAAGGGACTCGGGAAGGCCGAGACGGTGGTCGTGTGCGGCACCCAGGACCTGCTCACGCCGATCAAGCACAGCCGACGGCTCGTCGACGCGATCCCCGGCGCGCGACTCGTCGCTGTCGAGGGCGCCGGCCACATGGTGCTCTTCGAGGCGCACGCGCGGGTCACCGACGTGATCGAGGACCTCTGCGAGGACGTCTCGTGAGGGCGCTCGACGTCATCGACGCCGGCCCCGAGCACGCGGGTGCCGTCGTCGACATCATCCGACGCTCCTTCGGCAAGCGGAAGTCGCTCGACCCACCGTCCACGGCCCTCGACGAGACGGAGGAGTCGGTCGCCGAGGTGCTCGCCGGACCCGGCGGGCTGCTCGTGGAGCGGCGCGGACTGCCGATGGGGGCCCTGCTGTTCGACGAGTCACGACCGGACAAGCTCGGCCTGCGCCGCGTCGCCGTCGACCCGGAGATCCAGTCCCGAGGTGTCGCGTCGGCCATGGTCGGCGTCGCCGAGGACACCGCCGAGGAGCGGGGCAAGGACGGCATCTGGCTGCACGTGCGCGAAGAGCTCCCCGACACCATCCAGTTCTGGAGCCGGCGCAAGTACCACCCGATCAGCCAGGACGGGCCCCTCATCGAGTTCGGCAAGACGTTGTGGCTCGCCCGTGAGGTGCCGACCCCGGACGCCATGCGCGAGCTGGCCGGCACGGTGGCCGAGCTCGTCCGGCCCGGGGACCTGCTGGTCCTCGCCGGCGACCTCGGGGCGGGCAAGACCACCTTCACGCAAGGCCTCGGCGACGCGATGGGGGTGCGCGGGCCGATCACCTCACCGACGTTCGTGCTCGCGCGCACCCACCCCTCCGAGCAGGACGGACCGCCGCTCGTGCACGTCGACGCCTACCGCCTCGGCGGTCCGGAGGAGATCGACGACCTCGACCTCGACGCCAGCGCCCAGGAGGCGGTCACCGTCGTCGAGTGGGGGACGGGGCTCGCCGAGCAGCTCAGCGACAGCTGGCTGTCGGTCTCCATCGAGGTCCGGGAGGCGCGCCCCATCGACCCGCTCGGCACCAAGGCCGACGGGACGCACGCCGGCGCGGACGACGACGACGCCGAGCCGCGCGTCGTCACGGTCAAGCCGCACGGTCCTCGCTGGGTGGACGTCCCGCTGCGCTCCACGCTGTTGTCCTGAAGGCGTTGCGCCCTTCGCGCGGGGCCTCCTGATTCCCATCAATTGATGGGAATCACCGACTCACCACGGTTCGCAACCCAAGGTGAGCGGGAGACAACCATGGTGGGTG
>JBQGDU010000321.1:0-4416 GCA_052039245.1 Aeromicrobium sp.
GCGGAGGTGACCGATCTCCCCGGCCGCGCCGAATCCGCCGCGCAACAGGGCTCCGCGATGGACCACGCCCCCACCGACGCCGGTGCCCACGGTGACGAGCAGCAGGTCGTCGGTGTCGGCCCCGGCCCCGAACCGGAACTCGCCCCAGGCGGCGGCGTTGGCGTCGTTCTCCACCACGACGCGTCGACCGGTGAGGGCGGCGATGTCGGCGCCCAGGGGCTCGTCACGCCAGTCGATGTTGGGCGCGAAGGTGACGGTCGAGCGGTCGGCACTCACGAACCCGGCGGCGCCGACACCGATCCCGCCGATGGAGCCGTCGACGGCCGGGTCCTCGCACAGCACCTCCACGAGAGCGGCGACCGCCCCGGCGATGCGTCGAGCGTCCGTCGGCGTGGGCACGGAGCGGGAGGTGAGCAGCCGGCCGTCGGTGGTGACGATCCCGCCGGCGATCTTGGTGCCCCCGATGTCGATCCCCACACCGAGGTCGGACGTCACGAACGCCCTCCTCGGTCGCCGAGGGCGTCCTGGGCGCCGCGGATCCACCCGACGACGGTGTCGGTCGCCTGCTCCACCAGGTCGGGGTGGTCGCGGACGAGGGCGGAGAGGGGGTGCGGCACGGTGGACCGCTCGGCGAGCACCTGGAGCAGCAGTGCCAGCTCCTCACCGACGCTCCCGACGGGCGGATCGGACTCCTCCCGGGTCTCGCCGACCGGCTCGTGGTGTTCAGCCGTCACGCTCGACCCGTCGCTTCAGCCCGGTGAGTGCCGTGTCGATGATGACCTTCTCGGCCTTGCGCTTGAGCATGCCGAGCAGGGGCACGGCGACGTCGACCTCCAGCTGGTAGGTGACCTTGGTGCCCTCCGCCGTCGACTCGAGCTCGTAGCGCCCGTCCATCGACGTCAACATGGAGCCCTTCTCGAACAAGCTCCAGGAGACCGCGCTGTCGTCGTCCCACGTGTACGTGAGCTCGTACTCGTCGCGGATGGGCGCGGCGTCGAGCACGAAGTGCACCCGCTCCGCCCGTGCGGACGGACCGGCGACGATCTCCGCACTGCGCACGCCGGTGGCCCAGGCGGGGTAGGCCTCGAAGTCGGCGATGACGTCCATGACCCGGGAGCGTTCGGCGTCGATCACGATGTCACTCGCGGTGCGTGCCATCAGCCCTCCTCGACGTCGTGGTCCGGCATGCTCATCGTAGTGGTCCTCCACCGCGCGGGTGCAGGTGCGGGTCGCGGCGCGGCAGCGGGCCACCGGACAGCGGTGAGAGCCGCCACGGCGGACCGCGCCTCGGGAGGTAGCCTGCCGTACGTGGTGCTCAACGACGATCCCGCCCTCGGCAACCTGACGCTCGACGTCCTGGACCGCCTCGAGGCCGATCCCGACGCTCCCGCCCTCGCTGTTCGTGGCTCGGACGGGTGGGAGCGGCTCAGTGTCACCGAGCTGCACTCGCGGATCACGTCGGCGGCGAAGGGACTGCTCGCTGCCGACGTGCAGCCGGGCGACCGCGTCGCCCTGCTCTCCAAGACGCGGTGGGAGTGGACGGTGCTGGACTACGCGATCTGGTGGGTCGGCGCGGTCACCGTGCCGATCTACGAGACGTCCTCCACGGACCAGATCTCCTGGATCCTGAGTGACTCCGGTGCCGTGGCGGCCCTCGTCGAGACCGACGAGCACCGTCGACGCGTCGAGACGGCGCTCGGCGAGCTCGAGACGGCCGGGTCCGTGGCTCTCCGCGAGATCTGGTCGATCGATGCCAGCAACACCCATCGGGCGGCACTCGACGTCCTGACCGAGGACGGCGTCTCGGTCGACGACGCGACCCTCGAGAAGGCCCGCTCGAGCCTCGACGCGTCCTCGCTCGCGACCATCATCTACACCTCCGGAACGACCGGGCGGCCCAAGGGCTGCCGTCTCACCCACGGGAACTTCCGCGCCGAGCTGGGCGGAGCACTGGAGCGGCTGCCTGAGCTCTTCACCTCCGAGGACGCCTCCACCCTGCTGTTCCTGCCCCTCGCCCACGTGTTCGCCCGCATCGTCCAGGTGGGCACCATCCGCTCAGGCGGCGTGCTGGGACACACGGCCGACGTGAAGGACCTGGTGGACCACCTCGGCGAGTTCCACCCGACCTTCGTGCTGGCCGTTCCCCGGGTGTTCGAGAAGGTCTTCAACTCCGCCAGTGCCAAGGCCTACGCCGACGGCAAGGGACGGATCTTCGATCGTGCGGTCAAGACGGCGATCGCCTACAGCAAGGCGCTCGACGGGAAGGGGCCCGGCGTCGCGCTGCGCGCCCGGCACGCCCTGTTCGACCGGTTGGTCTTCGCCAAGCTGCGCGACGCCCTCGGTGGTGAGGCCCGCTACGCGATCTCCGGTGGTGCCCCGCTCGGCGAACGACTCGCCCACTTCTATCGAGGCATCGGCGTCACGGTGCTCGAGGGGTACGGGCTCACCGAGACCACGGCCGCGCTGTGCGTCAACACTCCTGAGGACCAACGCATCGGTACCGTCGGGCGCCCCTTCCCCGACACCGAGGTGCGCGTCGCGAGCGACGGTGAGCTGCAGTTCCGCGGACCGCAGGTCTTCAGCGGCTACTGGCAGAACGACGAGGCCACCCGATCCGTCCTCGACGTCGACGGCTGGTTCTCCAGTGGTGACCTCGGCGACGTCGACGAGGACGGGTACGTGCGCATCACCGGACGCAAGAAGGAGATCCTCGTGACCGCCGGCGGCAAGAACGTCGCCCCGGCCGTCCTGGAGGACCGCGTCCGTGCCCACCCGTTCGTGAGCCAGTGCCTCGTCGTCGGCGACGGGAAGCCATTCATCGCCGCGCTCGTCACCATCGACGCCGATGCGTGGACCGGGGCGATCGACGACCCCGAGCTGCAGGCGGAGATCCAGAAGGCCGTCGACGGCGCCAACACCCAGGTCTCCCAGGCCGAGTCGATCCGAACGTTCGCGATCCTCGAGGAGGACTGGACGGAGGACAACGGTTACCTGACACCGTCGTTCAAGGTGAAGCGCAACGCGGTGCTGCGCGACTTTCACGACAAGGTCGAGGCGCTCTTCGTCAGGTAGTCCTGCCAGCGGCCGGTGATGCCCCCGAGGGAGTCACCGAGGTACCGCTGGGCCGCCGTGGCCACCTCGGTGCCCTCGACGACGGCTCGGTGGAACGCGATGATGTCCTCGTCCGCGACCCCCTGCTCGCCGAGCATGCGAAAGACCATCCACACGGCCTCGTAGAGGGCTCCGACGCCGTGCTCGGCAGAGGCGAAGTCCTCCTTTGTGGGCAATCGGGCGGGCGGGCCCTCCTCCTGCACCTGCCGTAGCGCCTGCCCGGCACTCAGGGCGAGCGGCGCGTCGTCGTCGCGCAGGGCCACCCAGTCGGCGAACCCCTCGGCGACCCACGTCTCCACCTCGGTGCCGATGACGCCGGTCAGCTGGTGCACGGCCTCGTGGGTCACCACGACCTGGGCGGCCCGCTCGTCCATCGTGTCTACGCGGGGGGGTTGGCGCACGCCGCGGCGCGGGGGGCCCCGGGTCCCGCCCCGGGGCGCCGGGACGGCTGCGACGCGGGAGAGATCGTCCTCGCTGCGCCCCAGGACGGCGGACGCGGTCCGGGCGGTGGCAGGCGAGACGACCGTCAGCGTGGCGTCGTTCACCAGATCCTCGTCCGGGAGCGTCGACCTCACGGTTCGCGCGGCCCGGTCCACCAGTCTCGCCACGTCCACGTCGGCGTCGCCACCGTCGATGCGGACGATCCGCGCGTCGGAGAGCTGCTCCACCGCGATCCGGCCGGCGAGCCAGAGCGGCAGCGGGTCCGCCGCCGGGTCGACCGTCCGCAGCGAGAGCGTGCCGCCGGGGCCGGCCGCGACCCGCATCCGCACCTCGGCGTCCCGCACCGTCGTGCCGGCGACGACGGAGTCCTTCCGAACGGTCCAGGACGCCCGGACCTGGGCGGTGGCAGTACCGTCACTTCGATCGGCGACCGCTCCCCCGCCCACGAGCCGAAGCTCCACGTCGTCCACGCCGAGCGACTCGCGCGCGTCCCACGCGTCCTCGGCGAAGCGTCGTGAGTCCGCGTCGACGTCGGCCGCCGCGATGAACTCGTCGCGGCTCTGCGCGTCCGAGAGCGCGCGGAGCGTCGAGTCGAGCTGCGCGGAGGCGTCCTCCGGCAGCGCTCGGCCCTCGTCCGTCTTACCCCCGGACCAGGGGCGCTGCCACAGCAGAACGCCCGCTATGAGGATGAACAGGACGAGGGCCGCCAGCAGGTTGGGCGAGAGCCTCGCGCGCTCGTTGTCAGCCGACGCGGGCCGCCTTCGCGAAGTTCTCGTTGATGCTCGTGACGTTGGTGCCCGTCCGCGGGTTGGCCGCATGGACGACCTGACCGTTGCCGACGTAGATGCCGACGTGCGACATGTC
>JBQGDU010000322.1:0-3071 GCA_052039245.1 Aeromicrobium sp.
TCGATCCGCTCCAGGCGCCGCTCCGGCACCGGCAGCCCCGCCGTCTCCGCGAGGTCCAGCGCCGTCTTCTCCCAGGCCATCACGTCCCACTCGTCCTGCGGATGGGGGAACTTGGCGATCCACAAACGGTCAGCGTCACGCACCGACGCCTTCGGTCGAGCTCCTCCCAACGATCCCGATCCCGCGTCGAGCAGCTCAGAGACAGCCGACCAGTCATCAGGGTCACGGCTGACCCGGTCCGCCGAGGCGAGAAGCGCAGGAAGCTCGATCGTGGTGGGGACCCCCGCAGTCGACGACGCCAGGGGCGGACCGCTCGCCTCACGTCGAAACCGCAGTGCACCCTGCCGGGTCTCGTCGGCCACCCCGAGCAAGTAGTCGACATCGGCGAGAGAGCGTGCGGGGCGATGGCCACCGGCAGCATCGCGACGCTCACGACGGTCCAGCAGCAGACGTCCCCACCGATCTGGTGCACTGTCGGCGAAGACCCCCGGCAGCGAAGGGGAGACGACGGTCCGCTGGGCCAGCCCCCACCCAGGAGAGATCGGCGCCCGCCCCTCGGCGACGTAAGCATCCTCGTAACGGAAGGTCGTCGCCGACCGACCACGGCGTTCGGTCACGTCCGCCACACCCGCCCGCGTCACGCCATCGCCCATGGACGTGTCCACGTACAGGCGTGTCATGGCCGGACCCTGCGGGGCAACAGCTCATCGGCGCGCGCTCGGCCGAGGTCGGTGTCGTACGGGTCGAGTGCATCCACCACACGATCGAGAGCACCCAGGGCCCGCGCCACCTCCAGGAACGAGGCCATCGAGACCGTAGGACTGCCGTGCTCCACGGCGCGCAGGGTCGGGCGCGAGATCCCGGCACGGTCGGCCACCGTCTCCGCCGTCAACGACTGCAGCTTCCGCCACGCCGTCAGATGCGCACCCAGCTCCCGCGCTGCCCGCACCGTGCGCTGCGACGTGGGTCGTGACGCCATGACCTCATCCTCTCCTTGGCGAGCGGCCGACGATGGTTCAGCACCAGATAGCCGCTATCATTGCCACTATAACCCTTAGTGGAAGTTTCGCTTGCCACTAAATCCGGAGAAGCTCGACGCCGGGTGGCGCGCAGCAACCGGCACGCCATCACCCGGCGCCGGCCCAGGCGAGGAACTCCTCCGCGGTGATCACCGGCTTGCCGTACTGCTTGGCCTTGCGGGCCTTGCCCGACTGCGTGCCCGGCTCGGCGACGACCAGGACGTCGCAGCGGGTCTTGCTGACGTTGGCGACCGGGACGAGCCCGTGCTCGGCGGCCAGAGCCTCCATCTGCTGACGGCTCATCGCACGACCGCTCGGGGAGACCGCCTCGCCGGTGAAGCACACCCGGGTTCCCGGCGAGAGGGTTTCCTCGGTCGTCACCGCGTCGGAGGCGGTGCCGGCAAGGAGGTCGTCGACGAACCTCTCCCCCATGTACCCCTCGACCTGACGGAGCCGCTGCACCAGCTCAGGCGACAGACGCGTCACCCTCTCCGCCGACGCGCGGATGCGGGTGACCACCGCACCTGCCACCACTGGTCCGGGAGGACGCGCACCGTCGGCGTTCCCCGCACCGTCGAGCCCGGAGTCATCGAGCCCAAAGTCATCGAGCACAGCGTCATCGAGCACCAGGGAGCCGAGGGTGGCGCTCACCTCCACCAGGGCAGCCAGCGTAGGGAGACGATCGGTGGCCGGGACGGCGAGGCCGCGGTCGCGTCCGAGCAGGCAGCTCGGCTCCGGCAGCCCGTCGGCATCGATGAACGCCGAGCCCGAGCCGAGCTCCACCGACGCGTCTGCACGCACACGATCGAACACCGAGAGGGCAGCGCGGGCTCGCTCGATCGCTCGCGGCGACGCCAGCCGGTCCGACTCGCCGGCATCGACCAGGCGCCGAGGCACGTCGACCGGCAACGGCATCGGCACCACGTGTCCCAGACGCTTGAGCTCGAAGTCGACCTTCGCCAGCAGCTCGTCCACGCCGACCCCCACCGGCGTCCACCCCACCAGCAGTGGCGCCAGCACCGCCCACGCCTCCGGAAGGGTCGGAGCGAGCAGCACGTCGTCGGCGCCGATGCCGTAGGCGGCGCGGGCGTCGGCGAGGTCGCGCTCGGGGTTCACGAGCGTGCTCACCGCCGTTCCGTCGTCGAACGCCACCGCGATCTCCACCGGACGCGGACGGCTGAACGTCCCCTCGTCGCCGACGCACGAGACGCCGAACGCACAGTGCCGGGCCGGAGTGGTCGCCTCGGCGGCCCGGTGCAGGAACCGCAGGATGCGACGGTCGGTCCGCAGGTGCCGCGGCTCCACGGGACGCTTCAGCACCAGCCCGTCCATGGACGTCGCCCGGCTCAGCGCCACGTAGACCTGCCCCGGCGCGAAGACCCCACCGGTGAGGTCGACGACCAGCCGGTCGAGCGTCTGGCCCTGGCTCTTGTGGATCGTGACCGCCCACGCCAGACGGAACGGTAGCTGCCGGTAGGTGCCCACCACCTCACGACGCAGCGCGCCGCCCTCGGTGACCGGCCGCGTCACCTCCCACACGTGCGGCCCGACCTCGACGACGGCGCCGTCGGCCAGCTCAACCGACACGACCGGGTCGCCGTCCTCGATCCCGACGTCGACGATCCGACCAAGCGTGCCGTTGACCCAGCGCTCGCCGGCGTCGTTGCTCAGGAGCATCACCTGCGCCCCGGACTTGAACCGCAACGTGGCGTCGGTGGGTGGGTCAAAACCCGAGACGTCACCCGACGTCGTCGCCTCGTGCTCCACGACGTCGCCCGGCAACGCCTCCAGCCGTTGCCGGTTGCGGGCGGTGACGATGCGGTTGGACGGCGCCAGGGTCAGCCACAGCTCGTCGTCGGGCGGCTCGAAGTCGGGGTCGACGCGGCTGTTCAGGTCCGCCCTCGCGCCCTCGAGGAGCACGCCCTCCCGGACGGCATTCAGCAACCCGGTCAGACGGTCGTCACCGAGCTGGCGGAAGACGGTGGTGAGGGCGACGGTCGGGAACACCCGATCGTCGAAGCTGTGCGCGGAGAAGAAGTAGGGAGTCTCGTA
>JBQGDU010000323.1:0-9088 GCA_052039245.1 Aeromicrobium sp.
GAACACTGTCCATCGACTTCCTGCTCGGCTACCTCAAGCGACTGCTCCCCCGTCGCCCCGACCTCAAGGTCGTCATCACCTCGGCGACGATCGACGTCGAGCGGTTCGGAGCGATGTTCGACGCCCCGATCATCGAGGTCAGCGGCCGCACCTACCCCGTGGAGATCCGTTACCGTCCGACACCAGATGAGGACGGCATGCTCGACAGCATCTCCTCCGCCGTCGACGAGCTGCCACGTGAGGGCGACATCCTCGTCTTCCTCTCCGGCGAGCGCGAGATCCGCGACGCCGCCGACGTCCTCACCGGCCGCAAGCTGCCCCACACCGAGATCCTGCCGCTGTACGGCCGACTCTCCACCCAGGACCAGCAGAAGATCTTCAGCCGTCACGCAGGCCGGCGCATCGTGCTCGCCACGAACGTCGCGGAGACGTCTCTGACCGTGCCGGGCATCCGGTACGTCATCGACACCGGGTACGCCCGCATCTCCCGCTACAGCCAGAGGCTGAAGGTGCAGCGGCTACCCATCGAACCGATCTCCCAGGCGAGTGCCGCCCAGCGTGCCGGTCGCTGCGGACGAGTGGCCGACGGCATCTGCATCCGTCTGTACGAGGAGGACGACCACGACGCGCGGCCGGAGTTCACCGACCCGGAGATCCTGCGCACCAACCTCGCGTCGGTCCTGCTGCAGATGGCCTCGCAGGACCTCGGCAGCATCGACGACTTCCCGTTCCTCGATCCGCCGGACTCCCGAGCGGTCGCCGACGGACTGAACCTGTTGCGCGAGCTGGGCGCGTTGGCCAGGGGGCGCGACGGCGCCGACCGGCTCACCCGTCTCGGCCGGGCCATGGCCGGGCTCCCCCTCGATCCGCGCATGGCCCGCATGCTCCTGGCGGCGGACCGGCTCGGCTGTCTCGCCGACGTGCTGGTCGTGGTGTCGGCCCTCTCGATCCAGGACCCGCGCGAACGCCCTCTCGAGCATCAGGGCGCCGCGGACCAGAAGCACGCCCGCTTCCGCCAGCCGCACTCGGACTTCCTGTCCTACCTCTCGCTCTGGACCTACCTGCGCGAGAGACGCAAGGAGCTCTCGGGCAACGCCTTCCGACGCATGTGCCGCGAGGAGTACCTGCACCACCTGCGCATCCGCGAGTGGCAGGACGTGCACGCCCAGCTGCGCCGGACTGCCAAGGAGCTCGGGATGAAGCCGGGTCAGGTCGGTGCCGACCCCGACGACGTGCACCGCGCTCTGCTCACCGGGCTGCTGTCGCACATCGGACTGCGTGAGGGCGACGGCAAGGAGTTCCTGGGAGCACGCAACGCCCGGTTCATGGTGTTCCCCGGTTCCGGGCTGGCCAAGAGACCACCGCGGTGGATCGTCGCCGGAGAGCTCGTGGAGACGAGCCGGCTGTGGGCGCGTGACGTCGCCAAGGTGGAGCCGGAGTGGATCGAGAAGGCCGCCGGCCACCTGGTCAAGCGGCAGTACGCCGAGCCGCACTGGTCCTCCAAGCGCGGCGCCGCGATGGCCAAGGAGCGCGTCACGCTCTACGGCGTGCCCCTCGTCGCCGACCGCCTCGTCCAGCTCTCCCGCACCGATGCCGCTCTCGCGCGGGAGCTGTTCATCCGCCACGCCCTCGTCGACGGCGAGTGGCGCACCCAGCACCGCTTCTGGCACCAGAACCAGCGACTGCTCGCCGAGAGCGAGGAGGTGGAGGACCGCGTGCGTCGTCGCGGCCTGAGGGTCGATGACGAGACGCTGTTCGCCTTCTACGACGAGCGCGTCCCCAGCGACATCGTCTCCGTCCGGCACTTCGACGCCTGGTGGAAGAAGACACGCCGCGAGCAGCCGGGGCTGCTCACGTTCGACCCCGCACTCGTGGCCGTCGACGTCGAACGCATCGACCAGGACTTCCCCACCACGTGGAGCTCCGAGAGCACCGACTACAGCGTCTCCTACACGTTCGAGCCGGGCACGGAGAGCGACGGGGTCACCGTCGACGTCCCCGTGGACGACCTGCTCGCGCTCGATCCGCGGGAGTTCGTCTGGAACGTCCCCGGCCATCGTGTGGAGCTGGTCACCGAGCTCCTCCGCACCCTGCCCAAGTCACTGCGTCGTCAGCTCGTCCCCGCACCCCAGCACGCGGCGGAGCTCGTCGCGGCGATGGACCCCGAGGCCCAGGACCTGACTGCCGAGCTCGTCCGGCAGATCCGCCGGCGCATCGCGACACCGGTCAGCGAGGACGACCTCGATCTGTCCTCGGTGCCGGCGCACCTGCGGGTCGTCTTCCGCGTCACGGACGACGGGAAGGAGCTCGCCCGCGGTCGCGATCTGGACGTCCTCCGCGCCGAGCTGGAGCCTCGACTGCGGCGCGAGCTCGATCGTGCCGCTGCACAGCAGGAGCAGGTCGGCCTCACGGCGTGGAGCGTCGGCACGATCGAGCCGGCCATCCGGGCGGGCAAGGTCGACGGCTACCCCGCGCTCGTGGACGAGGACGGCGTCGTCGCACTGCGGGTGCTCCCCACGAAGGTCGAGCAGGAGGTGGCGATGGTGCGCGGGCAGGCGCTGCTGCTGTCCCTGGTGCTGCCCACCACCACACCCCGACTCGGCAAGACTCTCGACCTGCGTCAGAAGCTCACGCTCGCCGCGGCGCCGTACCGCGACCCGGCCGCCGTGCTGGAGGACGCACGACTCGCCGCCCTCGACGACCTGGTGGCGCGTCACGGCGTGGCCTGGGACGAGGCCGGATTCGAGCGGCTGCGCGAGGCCGTGCGAGCGGAGGTCTACGACGTCACGGAGTCGGTCGTCGCCGACGTGGTGCGGACGCTCGAGGCGTCGGCGGACGTCAGTCCAGGTCATGACGAGGCTGGCGAGGACGTCCGGGTCCAGCTCAGCTGGCTGGTGTTCGAGGGTTTCGTCCGGGAGGTCGGCCGTCGTCAGCTCAAGCGTCTTCCGGTCTACCTGCGGGCTGCCCAGAAGCGTCTGGCCACGCCGTCGGCGGCTCCCTCGTACGACGTGCAGGACCTCGAGGCCCGACTGCACGAGCTCACCGACGGGTGGTCGCCGCTGCGACGCCTCGCGCCCGACGTGCAGCAGGTGCGGTGGTCGCTCGAGGAGCTCCGGGTGAGCCTGTACGCCCAGAACCTGGGGACGGCTCACCCGGTCTCCGTCAAGCGGGTGCGTGCCCTGCTGGACGCGCTGCCGGCGAGCTGAGTCGGATCAGCCGACGTCGAGCAGGTCGATCACGAAGACGAGGGTCTTGCCCGACAGGCGGTGTCCGCCTCCGGCCGGGCCGTACGCCAGCTCCGGCGGCGCGACGATCTGGCGGCGTCCGCCGACCTTCATGCCGGGGATGGCCTCCTGCCACGCGGCGATGAGGTGCGGCAGCGGGAAGCGAGCGGACTGGCCGCGGTCCCAGGAGGCGTCGAACTGCTCCCCGGTCTCGAAGTCGACGCCGACGTAGTGGACGTCGACGACGCCACCGGCGACGGCCTCGGCGCCGTCACCCAGGGTGATGTCCTTGATCTGCAGCTCGGCCGGCGGAGGGCCCTCGATGAAGTCGACTTCAGGCTTGGAGGTCATGTCCCGATCCTCGCACAGGGGACTCGATGTCGACGGGGCGCCCGGTCTTGATCCGCAGACCATGGATCACTGCATCGTCTCGCTGGTCTGGCGAGCCGCGCTGGTTGAGCAGTCCGGGTGTCCGAGGCACGAGCGTCACCAGGATGTGTCGAAGGCGGGCTCCCGCCTCACAGGACTCAACCGATCTGTCCGCCGGGGAAGCTGGTTTCGATACGCCGCGTCCAGCTCCTTCGTCGCGGACGCGGCTACTCAACCAGCCAGGGCCAGGCCTCGCTCATTGACTGGTCCGGGTGTCCGAGGCACGAGCGTCACCAGGATGTGTCGAAGCCGGGCTCCTGCCTCGCACGCCACACATCTGCGAGGATCACCGCATGCGTGCGACAGTGCTCCACTCCCCCGGCGACATCAGACTCGACACCCTCCCCGATCCCGACGTCGTGGAGGACACCGACGCCGTGGTCCGCGTCGTCGCATCGTGCGTCTGTGGCAGCGACCTGTGGCCGTACCGGGGGCTCAGCGGTCAGCAGACCGAGCCACGGCAGATCGGCCACGAGTTCGTCGGTGTCGTGGAGAAGGTGGGCTCCGGGGTCGCGGACCTCTCGCCCGGGGACTTCGTGATCGCCCCCTTTCTCTACAGCGACAACACCTGTGCGCTGTGCCTGAAGGGTGTCCAGTCCTCGTGCGTGAACGGTGGGGGCTACGAGGGTTGCCAGTGCGAGCTCGTCCGTGTGCCGTTCGCGGAGGGCACCCTCGTCCGGGTGCCGTCGCCCGTGGACGAGGCGCTCGTCCCACATCTGCTCACGCTGTCCGACGTCTTCCCCACCGGCCACCACGCCGCGGTCAGCGCGGGAGTCACCCAGGGCTCGACGGTGGTGGTCGTCGGCGACGGTGCCGTGGGCCTCTCCGGTGTGCTCGCGGCCCGACGACTCGGTGCCTCGACGATCATCGCGATGTCGCGGCACGAGGACCGGCAGGAGATCGCGCGTGAGTTCGGTGCGGACCACGTCGTCGCCGAACGAGGCCGGGACGGGGCCGGCGCGGTCAAGGAGATCCTCGGTGGGATCGGCGCCGACTCGGTCCTGGAGTGCGTGGGCACGAAGGACTCCATGAAGCAGGCGTTCCTGAGCCTGCGCCCCGGCGGCACCGTCGGCTACGTCGGCATCCCGCACGGGGTCGAGCTCAACCTGCCCGTGATGTTCTCCACGAACTCGAACCTCGTCGGCGGTGTGGCGCCGGTCCGCCACTACCTGGACGACCTGCTCCCCGACGTGCTGAGCGGTGCGATCCGGCCCGGTCGGGTCTTCGACCTCGACATCCCGCTGGACCGGGTGGCGCAGGCCTACACCGCCATGGACGAGCGCACGGCGGTCAAGGCACTGCTGCGCTCCTGAGCTCAGGCGCCCGGATTCGCGTCCATGGCATCGTTGAGCCGCTCCAGCTGAGCGGCGAAGACCGTCAGCTCCCGGGGCTCCCAGTCGGCGATGAGGCTCAGCAGCCAGTCGTGGCTGTCGGAACGGAACGTCTCCAGCGCGGTGCGCGCCTCGTCGCGCGCCGTGAGCAGCTGCGCGCGTCCGTCCTCCGGGTCGGGCACGCGCTGCACGAGCCCCATCCGCTCCATGGCCGAGACAGCGCGGCTGATGGTGGACTTGTGCACCCGGAGACCTTCGGCGAGATCGGAGGCGCGGACGCCATCCGATGCGTCGCAGACGGCGATGAACACGACGAACGTGTTGTAGTCCAGCTGCGGATGGATCCGCTCGAGATGGGCGAGTGAGCGGGCCCTGACGTGACGGACGAGCCTGGTGAGCTCGTAGTCCACATGAAAGTCGTCAGGCAGCTGGCGGCTCATGAGCCCATCCTAGTGTCCGGGCCTGAACGTCCGGACACCCGGCGACGACCTCCGTCAACGCAGCTGC
Organism: Aeromicrobium sp.; assembly: GCA_052039245.1. Taxonomy (GTDB): domain Bacteria; phylum Actinomycetota; class Actinomycetes; order Propionibacteriales; family Nocardioidaceae; genus Aeromicrobium. The sequence goes on from JBQGDU010000323.1 coordinate 5,492, forward strand.
GAGGACGTGAGATCGAGCAGCCGTCGCGCCACGATGAGCTGCTGGATCTGCTGGGTCCCCTCGAAGATGTCGAGGATCTTGGAGTCGCGCGACCACTTCTCGAGCAGCTCGGTCTCGCCGTAGCCGAGAGTGCCGGCGAGCTCCACGCACTTGAGCGTGATCTCGTTGCCGACGCGTCCGGCCTTGGCCTTGGACATCGACGCCTCGACCGAGTTCGGCTTGCGGTTGTCCGCGAGCCACGCGGCCTCGAGGGTGAGCAGCAGGGCTGCCTCCCAGTCGGCCTCCAGCTGGATGAACGTGGCGGCGGCGTGCGACTGGACCGCGAGGGGACGGTCGTAGTCGATGTCGACGCCGGCCTCCTCCAGGATCCGGCGGGTGAGCTCGAGCGACGCCCGAGCACAGCCGACCGCCATCCCAGCGACGAGCGGACGTGTGTTGTCGAACGTCGCCATCGCCCCGGCGAAGCCCTGCTTGGTGTCGATCTCCGGGCTGCCGAGCAGGTTCTCGGCCGGCACCCGGCAGTTGTCGAGCACGATCACGGCGGTGTCGGAGGCGCGGATGCCGAGCTTGTGCTCGAGCCGCTCCACCCGGATGCCCGGCAGCGACTTCGGGACGACGAAGCTCTTGATGGCGGCCCTGCCCTGACTCTTGTCCAGGGTCGCCCAGACGACGACGGAGTCGGCCCGGTCACCGGACGTGACGAAGATCTTCTCCCCGTTGAGGACGTAGGCGTCCCCGTCCTTGACCGCGGTGGTCTTGATGGCCGCGGAGTCGGAGCCGAAGCTCGGCTCGGTGATGGCCATGGCGGCCCACGTGCCCTTGAACTTCTCCAGCTGCTCGTCCGTGGCGACGGAGGCGATGGCGGAGTTGCCCAGCCCCTGGCGCGGCATCGAGAGCAGGAGCCCGACGTCTCCCCAGCACATCTCGATGACCGAGAGCACGGAGGACATGTTGGTGCCGTTCTTGATCTTGCCCTTGGCGATCTCGTCCTCGCCTCGACGGACGCCGGCGGCGCCGGCACCCTGGCCCTGACCGGAGTCGCCCATCCCGTCGACGAGCGAGGCCAGCAGGTCCAGCTCCTTGGGGTACTCGTGCTCGGCGAGGTCGTACTTGCGGGAGTTGGCGCGCAGGAACTCAGCGGCGACCTGGTTGGCCTGGCCGACGAAGGCGCGGAACTTCTTGGGGGTCTCGAGATTGATCATCGCTGCTGCGCCCTCAGACGAGGACGACTCCTTCCATGACGGCGACGGCGCGCAGGTCGCGGTACCAGCGCTCCACGGGGTGCTCCTTGACGAAGCCATGACCACCGAGCAGCTGGACGCCGTCGGTGCCGATCTTCATGCCGTAGTCGGCGGCGAGGCGACGTGCGAGCGCCACCTCTCGTGCGGCGTCACGGCCCTGCTCGAGACGGGACGCGGCCTTGAGCGTGACGAGGCGCAGGCCCTCGAGTTCGATGGCGATGTTGGCCACCATGAAGGCCACGGACTGGCGGTGCGCGATCGGCTCGCCGAAGGCCTCCCGGGTCTTGACGTACTCCTTGACGTAGTCGAGGACGGCCTTGCCCGTGCCGACGGCGAGTCCTGCCCAGGCGACCCGGGAGAGTCGGACGGCCTCGCGGTAGTCGTCGGCGGAGCCGAGCAGTGCGCTCTCCTCGACGACGACGCCGTCGAGCTTGAGTCGCGTCAGGGAGGCTGCTCGCAGACCCATGCTCGGGTCCTCCGCGAGGGAGACTCCGTCGGTCCCGGACTCGACGATCACGAGTCGCGGCTCGCCGTCGAGCAGCGCGCCGACGACGAACAGCTCGGCCTCGGTGCCGCGCACGACCCCGGACTTGATCCCGTCCAGGACGATCTTCGCGCCGTCGCGGCGAGCCGTGGTGGTGGGCTCGAGCGGGTCGAACAGCGGAGCCGGTTCGGACAGCGCGAGCGCCGCGGCAGGGACGTCGTCGCCGGTGAAGGCGGGAAGGTACGTCTGCTGCTGCTCGTCGGAGCCCCAGAGGGAGATCGCGGTGGCGACGGCGGCCGGGGCGAGACAGGCGACGGCCTGACCCATGTCCCCCTCGGCGAGCGCCTCGGCGACGAGGACCCCGGTCACTGCCGACCGCTCCTCGGAGAGGCCGCCGAGCTCTTCCGGCACGTTGAGCAGGGTGAGGCCGAACTCGCTCGTCTGGGACAGCACCTCCTTGGAGGTCAGGTCGGCGGCGTCGGCCTCGTCGGCGCCGGGACGGAGCACCTCGGCAGCGAACTCCTGCACGACGCCGACGATCATCTCCTGGTCCTCGGTCGGCGACAGGTCGAAGAGCCCGCTGTTACCGGCGGTCGACTGGCGACGAGCCTTGCCGGAACCCTTGACGCGCTTGAACGTGCGGTTGGCCGTCCCGGCGGCCTGGAAGCCGGACTTGGCGCCTTGGTAGACGGCGCGCTCGGCCGCCTTGCGCAGGCCGAGCCGGTCGATGGCCGGCGAGCTCGCGATGCGGTTGAGCACCGCGAGGCCGATGCCCATGGGGTCCTTGCGATTGGCCATGGAGGCTCCTTGAGGCGTTCCGTGAAGAGGCTCGGTGGTCGGGCCGAAGTGCCCGCCGGGGTCAACTGTAACTCAGAGTTGCACTAATGGGTACGCGACGGTGCGGGAGATCACTCGTCGGCCCGTCGAGAGCCTGACGATAGGTTGGGATCCGCTCGTTCCGACCCCCTCAGGAGCCCTACCGGTGTCCACCACGTCGTCCCATCCGTCCTCACGTCCTCTGCCGACCGGTGGCTCCGTCCTCCCCATCACCCGCTGGGGCACCCCGGTGATGCACCGAGAGCTCGCCGACGTCACGGAGTTTGGGGACGAGCTCGCGACTCTCGTGGCCGACATGACGGCCACGATGGCGGCGGCCAACGGCGTCGGACTCGCGGCCAACCAGGTCGGTGTGGACCTCAAGGTCTTCGTCTTCGACTGCCCCGACGACGCCGACGAGCGGGTCACCGGAGTCGTCTGCAACCCCGTCCTCGTGCTCCCGGAGGGACCGGACCGCCAGCTGGAGGAGGCCGACGAGGGCTGCCTCTCGCTGCCGGGTGCCTTCACGCCGTGCTCACGCCCGGACGTCGCGACCGTCACGGGTCTCGACGAGAAGGGGGAGCCCGTGGAGTTCCACGGCACAGGACTGCTCGCTCGCTGCCTGCAGCACGAGACCGACCACCTGCACGGGACGGTCTTCGGCGACCGGATCCCGGAGAAGTCCCGCAAGAAGCTCCACAAGCAGCACCGCGAGCTCGCCGACCACTACCCCGACGACTGGCCCGTCTCCCCCACCACCGACGCCGACTGAGCCGGTCACGGCAGACGGGATCCGGAGCCTCGTCACCCTGCCGGGAGGTCGCCCTCCTCGCGCAGACGGGGAACGGTGGCGTTGGCCGGACGGATGCCCAGCTTGTCGCCGTAGAACGCGCGCACCAGGTCCATGTCGGCGACGACGTCGTCCGTGGGATGGAAGGTCGGACCGAACCCCATCGTCCGGGTGGGCGGGTCGAAGAACGCCAACGTGACGGGAAGCCCGGTGTCCCGCGCGATGCGGCGAAAGCCCGACTTCCAGTACTCCCCCTGGGACCGCGT
>JBQGDU010000324.1:0-2138 GCA_052039245.1 Aeromicrobium sp.
AGCGAGGCCGAAGAAGCGGTGCCGGCCCCGGCTCGCGGGTCCAGTGGTGCCGGCCCCGGCTCGCTGGTCGAGTGGTGCCGGCCCCGGCTCGCGGGTCCAGTGGTGTCGGCCCCGACTCGCTGGTCGAGTAGGCGGGGCGAGGGAGGGACGACCGATGCCTCGGCGTATCGAGACCAGGTCTCGCTCCCTCGAGGCTCTCCCGCGCCCGACCGGCTTCGGGGCGGGCCCGAGTGGACCCGCCCCGCCGCTTCGTCAGCCCTTCGACAGAGACGAGAACCGGAACTTGAACGCCGGGTCCAGCGTGTCCTCCACGCCGTCGACGTCGTCACCGGCGACGGCCACCTGGGACCCGGTCAGCAGCGGCAGCACCGGCACCTGCTCGGCCACCCGGTCCTGCACGAGCCCGAGCTTGCGCTCGCGCTCGGCCTCGTCGGTCTCCGTGCGCTCGTCGGTGAGCATCTTCTGCGTCGTCTTGTCCTCGTAGTGGGACTGCAGGAAGTTGTTGTCACCGAAGAACGGCGTCAGGTAGTTGTCGGCGTCGGGGAAGTCCGGGAACCAGCCGAGCTGGTAGGCCGGGTACGCGTCCTCGACGCGATCCTCCTGGTAGGTGTGCCACTCCGTCGACTGCAGGTTCACCTCGAACAGCCCGCTGGCGTCGAGCTGGCGCTTGACCATCGCGTACTCCTGGTCGGAGTTCGAGCCGTAGTGGTCGGTGTTGTACTGCAGGTTCAGGGCGACGGGCGTCTCGACGCCGGCATCGTCCAGCAGCTTCTTGGCGGCGGTCTCGTCGGGACCGTCTCCGTAGCGCTCCTTGAACGGCTCGGTCGCCCCGGTCTGGCCCTGCGGCACGATCGAGTACGCCGGGGAGAAGGTGCCCTTGTAGACCTGCTCGGCCAGCTCTTCGCGATCGATCGAGGCGGCCATCGCCTGCCGCACGGCGAGCTTCTGCTCCTCGTCGTCGCCGGGCATCGTCTTGAGGTTGAGCACGATGTAGCGCAGCTCGCCTCCGGCGCCCTGGTGGACCTCGACGCCGTCGGTGTCCTCCAGGCTCTCGATGTCGGTGGGGGTCAGGGACCGCCAGGCGACGTCGATCTTGTCGTTCTCGATGTCGAGCTTGAGGTTGTTGGAGTCGGCGTAGTAGGTCATCGTGACCTTCTCCGCCTCGGCCGCGTCGAACGCGCCGTCGTAGTCGTCGTTCCGGACGAACTCGGCCACCTCGTTCTTGCTGTACTTGCCGATGGTGAAGGGCCCGGAGAAGCCCTCGGCCTCCACGGCGGCGTCGTCGTCGAGCACCTCGTCGGCCGGATAGGTGTCCTCGTCGACGATCGGGCCCGCGGAGGTGACCAGCACCTGCGGGAAGGTCTGGTCGTCGGCCTCGGTGAGGGTGAACGTGACCTCCAGGTCGCCCGTGGCCTCGACCTTCTCCATCGCGCCGAGCAGCGACGCCGGGCCGTTGGGGTCGTTGATGTCGACGATGCGCTGGAAGGAGAACGCGACGTCGGAGGCGGTCAGCTCGTTGCCGTTGGCGAACGTCAGACCCTCCTTGAGCGTGCAGACGTACTCCTTGGGCGACGCGAAGTCGCACTCCTGCGCGGCGTCCGGCGTGAGCTCGTTGGAGCCGGCCGGGAAGTTCATCAGGTACTGGAAGACCTGCGTCTGGACCTGCGACGAGCCCTGGTCGTAGGCTCCCGCCGGGTCGATGGAGACCACCTGGTCGGTCGTGCCGACGACGATGCCGTCGGCTGAGTCCCCGTTGTTGCCGATGCCGCACCCGCTGAGCGCGACGGTCGTGGCCGCGGCGACGCCGAGCAGCGCCCTCCCGCGGATCGTCCCCCGATGGATCTGCACTGTTCCCCCTAACGTCGGTCCGGGGTCTCCGGACACGCTCCGAGACGCTAGACCTCCGGCAGGGGGTTCCGGAAGGCCACGCAGGTTGCGGTTCGGTGACGGGCCTTCTCGCCGTCCAGGCCCCGGCACGTTCGCCCGACGAGCCGGGCCGCGCGTGCGGTGGCCCGCTCGGCCGCTGGTGGTCGCATCGTGGAAGACCGTCCGTCCGGTCACCTCCGAGGGTTCGGGGCGTGCTCCGGCGACTACGATGGCAGGCATGGACCACAACCAGTCGCTCGCCGCGTTCGACC
>JBQGDU010000325.1:0-3852 GCA_052039245.1 Aeromicrobium sp.
GACGAGCTCGGAGCAGATCGGTCGCCAGCCGCGGAGCATCACCGAGCGTCGGGCCGCCCGGCCGAAGGCCGCCCGCTTGGCGTCGTCGCCGGCCAGGTCCCGGACGTGGCTGGCCATCGTGTCGAGGTCGCCGGGCGGGTAGAGCCAGCCGGTCCGGCTGTGGTCGACCAGGTCGACCGGTCCGCCCGCGCCGGACGCCACCACGGGGACACCGCTCGCGTGCGCCTCCTGCACCACCTGGCAGAACGTCTCGGTCTCGCTCGTGTTGACGAGCACGTCGAGGCTCGCCATGGCGGTGGCCAGCTCCTCACCGTGCAGCATGCCGGTGAAGTGTGCGTCGGGCAGGAGCCGCTCCAGCCGGGCGCGCTCCGGCCCGTCACCGATGACCACGACGCGGACCCCCGGGACGTCGCGCAGCGCGACGAGGTCGTGAGCCTGCTTCTCCGGTGCGAGCCGCCCGACGAACCCGACGAGACGTTCACCGCCGGGGGAGATGCTCCGCCGCCAGGCGTGGGACCGGTTGTCGGGGGTGAACCGTTCGCTGTCGACCCCCCGTCGCCACATGCGGATGCGCCGGACGCCCTGCTCCTCCAACGCGCGCTGGGTCGCCGTGGACGGCACGAGGTTGAGCGTCGCGTGCCCGTGGATGTCCCGTACGCGCCGCCAGAGCAGCGACGCCGTGCCCTTGAGGCCGTATCGGGTGGCGTAGCCGGGCACGTCGGTCTGGTAGACGGCGACGATCGGCAGGTCGAGCGCCCGTGCGGCGAGCGCGCCGCGCCAGCCGAGGGCGAAGGGCGACGCGAGGTGCACGACGTCGGGGGCGAACTCGCGCAGGATCTCCAGCACCGGGGCCACCCGGCCGGTCGCCACCCGCACGTCGGAGTACCCGGGGAAGGACCACGCCGGCACGGTCACCACCCTCGTGGACGCGCCGACGCTCGCCGGCGTGCTGCCGGCGCGAGCGTCGGGGGCGATGACGAGCACGGTGTCGCCGCGGCCCTCGAGGTGCTCGACGACCCGGAGGATCGAGTGGACGACTCCGTTGGTCTGGGGGAGGAAGGACTCGGCGACGATGGCTACCTTCATGACTGCAGCCTCGTGAGCACGGGCGACGGAACAGTCACCGCCAGGTGACGTGTCGGCGATCAGTGGACGACCACTCCGCGACGCGGACTGCACGGCGCGACGGCTGGTTCGCCACCCCCGTACGCTTCGAGCATGACGGTCCGACGCGTCCAGGGCAGCGAGGTCGAGTACGGGATCTCCGTGCAGGGCCAGCCTCACGCCAACCCGATGGTGGCCTCCACGCACGTGGTCAACTCCTACGCCGCGGCGCACGGCCTGACCCGCCGGGCCCGCTGGGACTTCGAGGAGGAGAGTCCGCTGCGCGACGCCCGTGGGTTCGACCTCACGAGGGAGGCGGCCGACCCGACGCAGCTCACCGACGAGGACCTCGGCCTGGCCAACATCATCCTCGGCAACGGTGCGCGGCTGTACGTCGACCACGCGCACCCCGAGTACTCGAGTCCGGAGGTCACCACACCTCGTGACGTGGTGGTCTGGGAGCGAGCGGGGGAGATCGTCATGCGCCGTGGCGCCGAGCTCGCCGCGGAGGTGCCCGGCAACGCGCCGATCCTGCTCTACAAGAACAACATCGACAACAAGGGCGCGTCGTACGGCTCGCACGAGAACTACCTCATGCGCCGCGACGTCCCGTTCGAGTCGATCGTGCGACACGTGACGCCGTTCTTCGTGTCCCGTCAGGTCATCTGCGGCGCCGGGCGGGTCGGGCAGCAGCAGGACGGCAGCGTCCACGCCTTCCAGATCGGCCAGCGCGCCGACTACGTGGAGGTGGGCGTCGGCCTGGAGACGACGCTCAAGCGGCCCATCGTCAACACGCGGGACGAGCCGCACGCCGACCCCAAGCGCTACCGGCGCCTGCACGTCATCATCGGGGACGCGAACTGCTCGGAGGTGGCCATCTACCTCAAGCACGGGACGACCGCGCTCGTCCTGGCGATGATCGAGGCCGGCTTCCTGCCCCACGACCTGACGCTCGCGCAACCCGTCAAGGCCATGCACGACGTCTCCCACGACCCGACGCTCACCCAGCTCGTGGAGCTCGACGACGGCCGCACGATGACGGCGCTCGACCTGCAGTGGCGCTACCTCGAGCACGCCCGCGCCTTCGTCGCGAAGGAGGGCGCCGGTGACGGGGACGCGGCCGAGCAGACCGCCGACGTCCTCGCCCGCTGGGAGAGCGTCCTCACCCGGCTCGGACGCGATCCGTTCGAGTGCGTGCGGGAGCTGGACTGGGTGGCCAAGCTCGCGCTGCTCGAGCAGTACCGCGAGCGCGACGGTCTCGACTGGGACCACGCCAAGCTGCACCTGGTGGACCTGCAGTACCACGACGTCCGCCTGGAGAAGGGCGTCTACCACCGGCTCGAGCAGGCCGGACGGATGGAGCGCATCGTCACCGACGAGGAGATCCGGACGGCGGTGGCCACGCCGCCACGTGACACCCGGGCCTACTTCCGCGGCATGTGTCTCACCCGGTTCGCCTCGGACGTCGCTGCGGCGTCGTGGGACTCGGTGATCTTCGACCTCCCCGCGTACGACTCGCTGCAGCGGGTCCCGACCATGGATCCTTTGCGCGGGACGGCCGAGCACGTCTCGGGTCTGTTCGAGGCCCACGACACCGCGACGGACCTGTTCCGCGCGATCACCCGCGGCTGAGCCTCGGAGCCCGGGGGTCTCAGACGTCCACGACGAGGTCGTCGCGCGGGGTGGAGCAGCACAGCAGGATGGCGCCCTCGTCGATCTCGCGCTGCCGGATCCCACCGGCATGCTGCATGTCCACCGCACCGGACAGGAGGCCGCTGCGGCAGGTGCCGCAGACCCCCTCGGCGCACGACGACGGGAGCACCAGACCCGCGGTGGCGGCAGCCGTGAGCAGGGGAGTGGCCTCGTCGCACTCGACGACCACGCCGCTGCGGCGGAACTCGACCCGATGGCTCGTCCCCGTGGCTGCGGTCTCCGGCGTTGCGGCGCCACCGCCGAGCTCGAAGGACTCCTCGTGGCAGCGTTCGGGGTCGACGCCGAGGAGGGCGAGCATCTCCCGCACGGCGGCCATGTACCCGGGGGGTCCGCACGTGAAGATCTCCCGCTCGAAGAGGTCGGGCACGCGGCTCAGCAGCAGCGTCGGCGTGAGGCGACCACGGGGGCCGTCCCAGATCTCGTCGGGGGCGTCGTCCTCGCACACGGTGGTGACGACGACGCCCGGTCGAGAGCCCAGCTCCTCCAGCTCGTGACGGAATGCCACGTCGGCCGGGGTCCGGGCGCTGTGCAGGAACGCGACGTCGAGTCCTTCCGCGCCGTGGGACGCACAGGCCCAGCGCAGCATCGACATCACCGGCGTGATGCCGCTGCCGGCACTGAGCAGGAGGGCCGGGCGAGCGACGTCGAACCCTGACCCGAACTCGCCGAGCGGACCGCGGGCCCAGACGGCGTCGCCCACTCCGACCGTGTCGTGCACGAGGTTCGAGACCGGGCCCCCGGGCACCCGCTTGACGGTCACGGTCAACTCCCGGCCGTCGGTGGGGCAGGATGAGATCGTGTAGCAGCGCTCCGTCCAGTCGCCCGCCACGTCGAGACCGATCGTCAGGTACTGGCCGGCCTGGAAGGCCAGCGGGACGCCGTCGGGTGCGGCGAAGGTGATACTCCTGACGTCGTGCGTCTCCTCGGGCACGGCGACGCACAGCAGGGGGCCGTCGAGATGGTCGAGAGTCGGTGCCGGGCCCGCGGGCGTCGCGCGCTGGGGTCCGCTCGCGGTGGTCGGCCCAGTGGGCTGTG
>JBQGDU010000326.1:0-7648 GCA_052039245.1 Aeromicrobium sp.
CTAGGCTCGGCCCTCATGGATGACGTGGTCGAGGTCGAGCGCCCGTGGTTGGCCTCCCCGCCCACGGTGGGTGCCGTGCTGGTGGCGCACGACGGGGCCACCTGGTTGCCGAAGGTGCTGGAGTCGTTCGCCGCGCTGGAGCACGCCCCGACGGCGTGGCGCGTCGTGGACGTCGCCTCCACCGACGAGGGAGCCGACCTGCTGCGCCGCTCGTTCGGGGCCGAGCGGATCCGGTACGCCCCCTCCGGCACCGGCTTCGGAGCTGCTGTCGCGCTGGGCGTCGAGGCGCTGCCTCGGACCGACTGGATCTGGCTCCTGCACGACGACGCCGCGGTGGAGCCCGACGCTCTCGCCGGTCTGCTCGACGTCGCCACCTCAGCCGATGACATCGCCGTCGTCGGTCCCAAGATCCGGGAGTGGCCCTCGCTGAGGCGCCTGCTCGAGGTGGGTCTCACGGTGACCAGCACCGGTGCGCGTGAGACCGGTCTGGAGACGGGCGAGCCCGACGCCGGTCAGCACGACTGGCCGCGCGACGTTCTCGCGGTCAACACCGCCGGCATGCTCGTGCGTCGCGACGTGTGGGAGGAGCTGGGCGGTCTGGACCCGGCCCTGCCGCTGCACTTCGACGACATCGACCTCGGGTGGCGCGCGGCCCGGGCCGGTTACCGCACCAGGACCGCGCCGGGAGCGGTGCTCTTCCATGCCGAGGCGAGTCGCCGGCGCATCCGGCACCGTCTCGCCGGGGACCGGCCGACCTGGGACGCTCGCCGAGCGGCGATGTACACGGTCCTCGCCAACACGTCCGGACCCCGGTTCGCCTGGGCGTGGATCAGGTTGTTCGTCGGGGGATTGCTGCGCTTCCTCGGCTTCGCTCTCTCCAAGGATCCGGAGTCCGCCGGCGACGAGCTGCTCGCCCTGCGGGCCGTCTACGCCCATCCCTTCGACCTGCTTGCCGCGCGGCGTGCCCGACGCGCCACGAGCCGCCGTACGCAGCGAGAGGTCCAGCACCTGTTCCCCCCGTTCTGGTTGCCGTACCGGCACGGCTGGGACGCGCTGCGCAGCACCGTCAACGCGCTCGTGAGGCCGGAGACGGTCGAGTCCACCGGTCGACGCTCCACGCTCGGCTCCGGTGATCCCGACGACACCGAGGAGCTCGACGACGGCCCGCCGCTGTGGCGACGCCGACCGTGGCTCGTCACGGTCCTCGTGCTCGTCGTGGCCTCACTCGTCGCGAGCCGCGACCTGTGGGGAGGCCCGTCGGGCGGCTCGCTGCTGGGTGGCGCGCTGCCGCCCACGCCCGACGATGCTGGCGACTGGTGGGGTCTGATCCTGACCGGAGGTCACGACGTCGGGCTCGGCAGCACCACCTTCGGTCCCGTCTACGCCGGTCTGCTCGCCGTCCTGGCGACGCCCGTCTGGTTCGTCCCGGGCGTCGTGGTGAGCATCCTCATGTTCTTCGCGGTGCCTCTCGCGGCGCTGACCGCTCATCGGCTCGGACGCGTCATCAGTGCTCACCGCGGCCAGCGGATCGTGTGGGCGCTGACGTACGCGCTCACGGTCGCCGGCGTGGGAGCGATCGCGCAGGGTCGGATCGGGGCCGTCGTCGCTCTGGTCGTGCTGCCGATCGTCGTCAACACCGCCCTGCAGCTGCTCGAGCGGCCGGGGTGGCAGCTGGCGCTGCGCCTGGGGCTGTGGATCGCCGTCGCGGCGGCCTTCGCCCCCGTGCTGCTGCCCATCACCCTCGTCGGCCTCGGGCTCCTCCTGGTCGTCGAGCGGGGGCTCCTGCGTCCGGTCGGGATCGCCGTGCTGACGGCGGTCGTGCTGCTGGGCCCCTGGGTGCTGCAGCGGGCGCTCCACCCCCTGCGCACGTGGTGGGACGCCGGGTTCCCCGTGGCCGGTCCGGGCACGGGGACCGGAGCGGCGCTGGACCTGCTGCTCGGCCGTGCCGGTGGTCCGGGCCAGGCACCGGCCCTCCTGGGGGCCGGGCTCGTGCTGCTGGCCCTGCTGGCGCTCGTGCCTCGGCGGACCCGAACCGCCGTGCAGCTCTGCTGGTTCGTGGCGCTCGTGGGGCTCGTCTTCGCCGCGGCCGGAAGCGCCCTCGGCATCAGCGTGCCCGGTGCCCAGGGTGCGGTCGCGGCGTGGGTCGGCGTTCCGGTGGCGGTGTGGGTCCTCGGACTGGCCACGGCGGTGCTCGTCGCGGCGCCGGAGGCCGGCTCGCTCCCTCGTCCGTTGGTGGCGACCCTCACGGTGCTCGCGCTGGTGCTGCCGGTCGGCACGGCCGGCTGGTGGGTGGTGCGGGGCGTTGACGACCCGCTCGACCGGGCCCGCCCGCAGTCGGTCCCCGCGTTCCTCGCCGAGCGCGACGGAGACACGCTCGTCCTCACCGGGACGCTCGCGGACGGGATCGACGCGCGGGTCGTCCGCGGGCTCGGTCCGACGCTGGGGGAGGAGGGTCTCGAGCCCTCGGCCGAGAGCAGGCAGGCCCTCGTGACCGCTGCCGAGGGTCTGCTGTCCAGCGCCTCCAGCTCGCACGTGCGTGAGCTCGCCGAGCTCGGCATCGAGTCCGTCTACGCCCCGGACGTCGACCCGGCGGTCGAGCAGCGCATCGACGCGGCCACGCTGCTGGAGCCCGCAGGCAGTGATCGTCCTGGCTCTCGGGTCTGGACGTCGAGCGTCGAGACCGGGCGGGTCGAGGCCGACGCGCCCTGGTGGCGGACGGCGCTCGGCGTCGCCCAGGTGGCCCTCTGGGTCGTCGCCGTCGTGATGACCGCGCCGGTGCGTCGTCGCGCCGACGCCCGGTGGGAGGAGGCCTGATGCGTCGTGTCCTGATCGCGGTCCTGCCGCTCGTCGCCGTGGTGGTGCTGCTCGCCGTCGCGCTCCTCCCGGCTCCCTCCGCGGACCCTCGGCCGCCGCGTGAGGTCGAGGTGGACCAGACGGCCTACGCCTGCCCCACGAACGCAGGCCGCACGATCGCCGCCACCCAGGTCCGGGCCGGCGAGGAGGCCGAGGCCTCGACCCTGCCGGGCGGTGACGTCATGGAGGGTCTGGAGGACGCCGGTGCGTGGCGCACGGCCGAGCCCGGAGGCGACGGTGTGCTGGTGCGTCAGCGAGGCTCGGGTTCCGGTGCGGTGGGATTCGTCGCAGGATCGCAACGCGGCGACCTCTCGTTGGCCGCCTGTCCGTCGGTCGTGGACGAGGCCTGGTTCACCGGACTCGGGTCCACGACCCGCCACACCTCCGAGCTGGTGCTCACCAACCTCGCCGACGCCCCGGCCGTCGTCGACCTGACCCTGTACGGGACCAGCGGACCGATCGACGCGGTCGACGCAGACGGCGTCGTGGTCGAGCCGACGTCGACGGTACGGATCCCCGTCGCCGACCTCGCCGCCGGGGAGGACGACGTCGCACTCCGGCTCGAGCGCCGCAGAGGCGCTCTGGCCGCTCTCGTGGACGACGTCGGTCCGGACGGACGCGACCTCGTTCCGGCCGGCGCGGAGCCTGCGGCCTCCACCACCGTCGGCCCGCTCCCTGCGAGCGGTGCCGATCGGCGGCTGCACCTGGTCAATCCGTCGGACGCGACCGCCCGCGTCGAGGTGGAGGCGCTGGGTGCCGAAGGCGCCTTCGTCCCCGAGGGTCTGGAGGACGTGGAGGTGGCGGCCGGCTCGACCGTCGTCGTCGACCTCCCGGACTCGCTCGGGGAGACCCCCGTGACGCTGCGTCTGGCAGCGGGGACACCCATCACCGGGTCGGTGCAGACCGTGGGTCGTGGTGACTCCGCCGTCGTGCCGGCCTCGCCGTCCTGGAGCGGCTCGGCCGTGGTCCCGGTACGCCTCGCGGGAGCCACGCTGGACTCGCTCGTGATCGCCTCCGACGGGGCGGACGGCTCCGGTGACGCGGCCGACGGCGAGCGACAGGTGAGCATCGTGGCGCGCGACGAGCAGGGCCAGGAGGTCGGCGCGACGCGCGCGACGGTCTCCGCGGGCTCGAGCGCCGAGGTGGATCTCGGGGAGCTCGACCTCGGCGATGCCGTGACGCTCCTCGTGCGCAGCGACGTCGACGTGCTGGGGACCGCCTCCTACGCCCGCGGGTCCGGACTGGCGGATCTCCCGCTCGGTGCGGCACCGGTCACGGCCGAGGGACCGTCCGTCGCCTGGGGGGCGCCGCGCCCGTGACATGACGGGCGGTGTGGCGTCGTCGGGAAGGCCGTCAGCGTGGGTCGATGTCGTCCGGGTGGACCCTCCAGATCTCGGCGAGGTGGCGGAGCACGACCGTCCAGAGGAGCTCCTCCAGCTGTTCCGGTGACGTGCAGCGCTGCGTGATGGGCAGCCGGTACAGGACGAGCCGCCGACTGCCCTCTGAGCCGACGACCGCGCCCTGAGGAATGGGCTCGTCCCAGTCGGCCGCCAGGAGCGGCACGTCCTCCACCACGACGTCGACCTGGTCGGGCTCGGCCTCGAAGTGCTTGTCGAGCGCGGCCAGCACCCCGGCCACGAGGAGGTCGAAGTGCTCGCGGGGCGTGCGGTGCACCGGCACGCTCGAGACGGACAAGGGGCCCGGGAGTGCCACCGGCCCCCGCAGACCCCGGCCTCGTCGAGACCGCATGCGTCCGGGACGAGGCCCGTTGACCGCGCCGCCCAGGTGTCCCATTCGATGCCGCACACGGTGAGCCTAACGACGAGAGAACCAGGGCGCGGATACGCTCGCTCGCGTGGGTGCGACGAGACGGTGCACGCGGTCGGCGTGCTCGAGACCAGCAGTGGCCACGCTGACCTACGTCTACGCCGACCAGACGGCGGTCCTGGGTCCGCTCGCGACGGCGGCCGAGCCGCACACGTACGACCTGTGCGCCGAGCACTCCGAGCGCCTCTCCGCCCCTCGTGGGTGGGACGTCCTGCGGCTCGCACCGGACCCCGCCACGATGGAACCGAGTCACGACGACCTCCTCGCCCTCGCCGACGCGGTCCGAGAGGCAGGACGGCCCCGTCGAGCGAGCCCGGACGAGGCCGCGCCAGCCCTGCGCCTCGTGCGCGAGTCGACCGAGGAGCAGTGATGGACGCCAGACTGCGTGGCATCGTCAAGGCCTACGACGTCCGCGGGACGTCGCCGGCGCAGCTCGACGCCCACGTCGCCCGCGCACTGGGCTCGGCCTTCGCGGACGAGACCGGCATCGCCGACGGACGCGGCCGGGCCGTGGTGGGCCGTGACATGCGCGCCTCCTCGCCGGAGCTCGCCGCCGCCGTCGCCGAGGGCATCCGCTCGCGAGGGGCCGACGTCGTGGACATCGGCCTCGCCTCGACCGACATGCTGTACTGCGCGTCCGGGGTGCTGGACCTGCCGGGCGTGATGGTCACTGCCAGCCACAACCCGGCCGGGGACAATGGACTGAAGCTGTGCCGGGCCGCGGCGCGGCCCATCGGGTTCCAGTCCGGTCTCGCGGCCATCGCCGAGCTGGCGGGCCCGAGGATCGACGCCCCTGAGCAGCCCGTGGGCTCGGTCGAGGCCCTCGACTTCCTCAGCACCTACGCCGACACGCTCCTCGGTCTCGCGCCGGTGGAGGGGCGACGCCTCAAGGTCGCCGTCGACGCCGGCAACGGCATGGCCGGGCACACCGTCCCGGCCGTGCTCGGGCGCCTCGACGTCGACCTCGTCCCGCTCTACCTCGAGCTGGACGGGACGTTCCCGAACCACGAGGCCAACCCGCTCGACCACAGCACGCTCGTGGACCTGCAGGCTGTGGTGCGGGAGCAGGCGTGCGACCTCGGTCTGGCCTTCGACGGCGACGCCGACCGCTGCTTCGTCGTGGACGAGACGGGCGCCGTGGTGTCTCCGTCCGCGCTCACGGCGCTCGTCGCGACGCGGCACCTGGCACACGAGCCGGGAGCCACCATCCTGCACAACGTCATCTGCTCGCGTGCGGTCCCTGAGATCGTCACCGAGCACGGGGGCGTCCCCGTCCGCACGCCGGTCGGCCACTCGCTCATCAAGGCGGAGATGGCCCGCACCGCAGCGGTCTTCGGCGGAGAGCACTCCGGGCACTTCTACTTCCGCGAGTTCTACCTCGCGGACTCCGGCATGCTCGCCGCGCTGCACGTCCTCGGCGCGTTGGCCGAGACCGACGACGCCCTCAGCACGCTCATGGCCGAGTTCAGCCGCTACAGCGCGTCGGGAGAGATCAACAGCCGCGTGACGGACGCGGACACCGTCCTGGAGCAGCTGTCCCAGCGCTACGTCGACCATCGTCAGGACCGCATGGACGGTCTGACCGTCGAGGCGGACACCTGGTGGTTCAACGTCCGGGCGTCCAACACCGAGCCGCTGCTGCGCCTCAACGTCGAGGGGAACGACGTCCCCACGATGGAGCAGGTCCGCGACGAGGTGCTGACCGTCATCAGAGGCTGAGCGCTCTCGAGGGTCGGGGGAGTCCGCGACCAGGGCTGCTCCTCGCCCGGCCGCCGG
Organism: Aeromicrobium sp.; assembly: GCA_052039245.1. Classification (GTDB taxonomy): domain Bacteria; phylum Actinomycetota; class Actinomycetes; order Propionibacteriales; family Nocardioidaceae; genus Aeromicrobium. The sequence continues at coordinate 6,457 of JBQGDU010000326.1, forward strand.
TGGGCGGATCGTCGTCGCGGCGACGCCGCGCCTGGGAGCGGGGTCGAGACCCTCGCCCGGCGACGTCCTAGGGTGGGGACATGAACCTCGACCCCGCGCTGCTGGAGATCCTGGTGTGCCCGCAGTGCCGGGCCACCCTGTTCGTCGACACCGACGCCGATGAGCTCGTCTGCAACGCCTGCCGACGCGCCTATCCGGTCCGCGACGACATCCCGGTCATGCTGGTGGACGAGGCCCGCACGCTCTGACCCCGTCGGCTGCCGGCTACCGGGCGCGGGTCGCTACGATGGCGGGCATGGATTACAACGTCGCTGACCTCTCCCTCGCCGAGTTCGGTCGCAAGGAGATCTCCCTCGCCGAGCACGAGATGCCCGGCCTCGTGGCCATGCGTGAGCGTTTCGGCGACAGCCAGCCGCTGGCCGGTGCCCGCATCGCCGGCTCGCTGCACATGACGATCCAGACGGCGGTGCTGATCGAGACCCTCGCGGCTCTCGGCGCCGACATCCGCTGGGCCACCTGCAACATCTTCTCCACCCAGGACCACGCCGCCGCTGCGGTCGTCGTCGGTCCCGACGGCACGCCCGAGAACCCGCAGGGCGTCCCGGTCTTCGCCTGGAAGGGCGAGACACTGGCCGAGTACTGGGACGAGGCGGAGAAGGTCTTCGAGTTCGGGGACGGCGTCGGCCCCAACGTCCTGCTCGACGACGGCGGTGACATCACCTTGCTGCTCCACAAGGGCGTCGAGTTCGAGAAGGCCGGCGCCGTGCCCGGTCAGGACTCCACCGACAACGAGGAGTACAAGGAGGTCCTGCGCGTCCTCGCCCGCTCGCTGGAGAACGACCCGCAGCGCTGGACCAAGCACGCCGCAGGCATCCAGGGCGTCTCGGAGGAGACCACCACCGGCGTGCTGCGCCTGTACGAGCGCTTCCGCGACGGCACGCTGCTCTTCCCGGCCATCAACGTCAACGACTCGGTCACCAAGAGCAAGTTCGACAACAAGTACGGCTGCCGCCACTCGCTCGTCGACGGCATCAACCGCGCCACCGACGTGCTCATCGGCGGCAAGGTCGCGGTCGTGTGCGGCTACGGCGACGTCGGCAAGGGCTGCGCGGAGTCGCTGCGCGGCCAGGGCGCCCGCGTCATCGTCACCGAGATCGACCCGATCTGCGCGCTGCAGGCGGCGATGGACGGC
>JBQGDU010000327.1:0-5043 GCA_052039245.1 Aeromicrobium sp.
GCCCGTCGCCAGCCAGAGCGAGATCTACGACCTCCTGGCCTCGTGGGGACTCCCGGTCAGCCCCCACAGTCGCGTCTTCACCGACGTCGACGCCATCGTCGCCCGCATCGAGGAGCTGGGCACGGGTCGTCACTCCATCGAGCACGAGATCGACGGGGTGGTGGTCAAGGTCGACGAGCTCGCGCTGCACGCCGAGCTGGGGGAGACGAGCCGGGCGCCGCGGTGGGCCATCGCCTTCAAGTACCCGCCCGAGGAGGTCCAGACCGCACTGCTCGACATCGTCGTCTCCGTCGGACGCACCGGCCGGGCCACGCCGTACGCCGTCATGGCACCCGTGCACGTCGCGGGCAGCGTCGTGCGGCAGGCCACCCTGCACAACAGGGACGTCGTCAAGGAGAAGGGTGTCCTCATCGGCGACACCGTGGTGCTGCGCAAGGCCGGCGACGTCATCCCCGAGGTGCTCGGTCCGGTGGCGGAGAGACGCGACGGCAGCGAGCGCGAGTTCGTCATGCCCGAGCACTGTCCCGAGTGCGGCACCGCGCTCCGCGCCATGAAGGAGGGGGACATCGACCTGCGCTGCCCGAACGCTCGGACGTGCCCAGCACAGGTGCGCGGACGCGTCGAGCACATCGGCTCGCGAGGCGCGCTCGACATCGAGGCGCTCGGAGAGGTCACTGCCGCGGCGCTGACGCAGGGGGACGGCGCGCCGTTGGCCACCGAGGCCGGGCTGTTCGCGCTCTCCATCGAGGATCTCGTGCCCATCTCCGTCACCGTCCGCGACGCCGAGACGGGCGAGGTCAAGATCGACCCGAAGACGGGTGAGCCGGTCGTGCGCACTCCCTTCCGGCTCAAGAACGGTGAGCCGGCCAAGCAGGCCGACCTCTTGCTCAGCGAGCTGGAGAAGGCCAAGAGCAAGGAGCTGTGGCGCTGGCTCGTGGCGCTCAGCATCCGGCACGTCGGACCCGTGGCGGGGCGAGCCCTGGCGCAGCACTTCGGGTCGCTGGCGGACATCGAGCAGGCGTCGGTCGAGGATCTCTCGGCCGTGGACGGCGTCGGCCCGATCATCGCCGACTCGCTCAAGGCCTGGCTCGAGGTCGATTGGCACCGCGCGATCATCGAGCAGTGGCGCGCCGCGGGAGTGCCGTTCGCCATCCCCGACCACCCGGGTCCGGGGGCGGCCGACGTCTCCGGACCGCTCGACGGTCTCACCATCGTGGTCACGGGCTCGCTGGAGAACTACTCCCGTGACTCGGTCAAGGAGGCCATCGTGTCCCGCGGCGGCAAGGCCGCCGGATCGGTCAGCAAGAAGACGGACTTCGTCGTCGTGGGGGAGAACGCCGGCTCCAAGGCCGACAAGGCCGAGCAGCTCGGCGTCCCGATCCTCGACGAGGCCGGCTTCGAGACGCTGCTCGCCGAGGGCCCACCCGCCCCCTGAACCGCCGGTGCGAGGACCTGGCCGAGTCGGCGTGACGCGGGGGACGTGCCGCACACCCGGTGAGACGGGGGCAGGCGAGTCGTTGACCGCGGCACGATGCGATGGTCCGATGGTGGCGACCGATCGATCCGAACCGAGTGGAGACGACGTGAACCGCAGACCGATCCTTGCCGTCGGGGGAGCCGCGGCGTCGCTGCTGCTGGTGGGCGGCTGCGGAGGCGGTTCGTCGGCCTTCTGCGATGCCGTCACGGACGACATGGCCAGCTCGGCGGTCGTCTTCAACCCGGTCGTCCCGGGCGGCGGTGCCGACACCGGCACCGCGTCCGTGGAGAACAGGATCGCCTTCATGGACGGCGTCGAAGAGCCCCCCGAGGGCCTCGAGGAGGAGTGGACGACCTTCCGCGACTACCTCGATGAGGTGCAGGGCGCGGGCGAGACACCGGTCGTGCAGCCCGATGAGGTCGACGAGGCGCGCGAGGCGCTCTTCGACGCGCAGATGGAGTGTCGCGAGTAGCAGGAGCCCGGTGCCCCCAGCGCCTGTCCGGCTCTGGGCAGGACGTCACTAGGATGGGCCGGTACCGCCCGCCACCGACCGAGGAGACGCATGCCGTCGCCCATCTCGCGCGAGGACGTCGCCCATCTGGCGACGCTCGCGCGCATCGATCTCAGCGAGGCCGAGCTCGAGCGTCTCGGCGCGGAGCTGCCCGCCATCCTGGACCACGTCGCCGTCGTGCAGGAGGCTGCTGCCGCCGACGTCGAGGCCATGAGCCACCCACAGCCGATCAGCAACGTCCTCCGCGAGGACGTCGTGACGCCGGGTCTCACGCCCGACGAGGCGCTCGCCGGTGCCCCAGCAGCCGAGGAGCAACGTTTCCTCGTGCCGCGCATCCTGGGGGAGGAGTGAGCATGCCCGACCTCGACGCCCCGACCCTCTCGGCGGCCGCGCTCGCCGAGAAGCTCCTCGCCGGTGAGATCACGTCGGTCGACGCCACCCAGGCCAGTCTCGACCGCATCGACGCCGTCGACGGCGCCGTCCACGCGTTCCTGCACGTCGACGCCGAGGGTGCCCTCGCGGCGGCAGCCGACGTCGACGCCCGTCGTGCTGCGGGTGAGAACCTGCCGACGCTCGCCGGCGTGCCCGTCGCCGTCAAGGACGTCCTCACGACCATCGGCCAGCCCACGACGTGCGGCTCGCGGATGCTCGAGGGTTGGGTGCCGCCGTACGACGCCACCGTCGTCGCCCGACTGCGGGCCGCCGGCCTGCCCATCCTCGGCAAGACCAACATGGACGAGTTCGCGATGGGCTCCTCCACCGAGCACTCCGCGTACGGCCCCACCCGCAACCCGTGGGACACCAGTCGCATCCCCGGTGGCTCGGGTGGCGGCTCGGCCGCGGCGGTCGCGGCCTTCGAGGCCCCGCTCGCCGTCGGCACCGACACCGGCGGGTCCATCCGCCAGCCCGGCGCGATGACCGGCACCGTCGGCGTCAAGCCGACGTACGGCGGCGTGAGCCGCTACGGCCTCGTCGCGATGGCCAGCAGCCTCGACCAGGCCGGCCCGGTGACCAGGTCGGTCCTCGACGCCGCCCTGCTGCACGAGGTCATCGCCGGCCACGACCCGCGCGACTCCACGAGCCTCACCGCCCCGGTCCCGCCGGTCGTCGAGGCCGCCCGCACCGGTGACGTCTCCGGGATGCGCATCGGCATCGTCTCCGAGCTCGGCGGCAGTGCCAGTTCAGCAGGGGGCTTCCAGCCCGAGGTGCGCCAGCGCTTCGACGAGGCCGTCGAGCTGCTCACGAGCGCCGGTGCCGAGGTCGTCGAGGTGTCCTGCCCGAGCTTCGTGCACGGCATCGCCGCGTACTACCTCGTCATGCCGAGCGAGGTCTCCTCGAACCTCGCCAAGTTCGACGCCATGCGGTACGGCCTGCGCGTCGCTCCCGAGGGCGTCGAGGCGCCCAGCGCCGAGCAGGTCATGGCGGCCTCTCGCGACGCCGGTTTCGGCGACGAGGTCAAGCGCCGGATCGTCCTGGGCACCTACGCGCTCTCCAGCGGGTACTACGACGCGTACTACGGGTCGGCGCAGAAGGTCCGGACGCTCATCGCCCGGGACTTCGCGTCCGCGTTCGACCAGGTCGACGTCCTGGTCTCGCCCACCGCGCCCACCACCGCGTGGCCGCTGGGGGAGAAGCTCGACGACCCGCTCGCGATGTACCTCGCCGACGTCGCCACCATCCCGGCCAATCTCGCCGGTGTCCCCGGCCTGTCGTTGCCGGCCGGCCTGGCCGACGGACTGCCGGTCGGCTTCCAGGTGCTGGCTCCCGCGCTCGCCGACGACCGGCTGTACAGCGTCGGCGCTGCGCTCGAGCGGCTCCTGGAGCAGCAGTGGGGCGGCCCGTTCGCCCAGCAAGCCCCCGACCTGCAGGAGGTCGTGCGATGAGCACCGCCAAGACCACCCTCGTCGGGTTCGACGAGGCACTGACCCGCTACGAGCCGGTGATGGGCCTGGAGGTCCACGTCGAGCTCAGCACCGCCACCAAGATGTTCTGTGGTTGTCCGACGGAGTTCGGCGCCGAGCCCAACACGCAGGTGTGCCCCGTCTGCCTCGGCCTGCCGGGCGCGCTGCCGGTGGTCAACGCGCAGGCCGTCGAGTCCGCCATCCGGATCGGCCTGGCGCTCAACTGCGACATCGCCGAGTGGTCGCGGTTCGCGCGGAAGAACTACTTCTACCCCGACATGCCCAAGAACTTCCAGACGTCGCAGTACGACGAGCCCATCGCGCACGACGGCTGGACGGACGTCGAGGTCACGCCGGAAGGTGAGGAGCCGCAGACGTTCCGCGTCGAGATCGAGCGGGCCCACATGGAGGAGGACACCGGCAAGTCGCTGCACGTCGGTGGCGCCACGGGCCGCATCCACGGTGCGGACCACTCGCTCCTGGACTACAACCGCGCCGGCATCCCGCTCATCGAGATCGTGACGCGTCCCATCGAGGTGCCGGGTGAGCTCGCCCCGCTCGTCGCCCGCGCCTACGTGAACCAGCTGCGCGACCTCATGGTGGCCCTGGACGTCTCCGATGCGCGCATGGACCAGGGCTCACTGCGGGCCGACGTCAACCTCTCGCTGCGGCCGGTCGGCACCACGACGCTGGGCACTCGGAGCGAGACCAAGAACGTCAACTCGTTCCGGTCCGTCGAGCGGGCCGTCCGTTACGAGGTCTCTCGCCACGCGGGCATCCTCGACGCGGGGGAGAGGGTCGTGCAGGAGACGCGGCACTTCCACGAGGCCGACGGCTCGACGTCGGCCGGTCGTGAGAAGTCCGACGCCGACGACTACCGCTACTTCCCCGAGCCCGACCTCGCCCCGGTCGCTCCCTCGCGCGAGCTCGTGGAGGAGCTCCGCGGCACGCTGCCTGAGCATCCGTCAGAGCGACGGCGTCGCCTCCAGCGGGAGTGGGGGTTCAGCGACCTCGACATGCGTGACACCCTCGGCGCCGGTGCGCTGGAGCTCGTCGCCGCCACGATCGATTCCGGCGCCGCTCCGCAAGCGGCGCGGAAGTGGTGGCTCGGCGAGCTCGCCCGTCGTGCCAAGGAGGAGGGCGTCGCGCTCGAT
>JBQGDU010000328.1:0-2587 GCA_052039245.1 Aeromicrobium sp.
CGTCAGCATGCAGGAGGTGGAGCTGTTCCTGCAGCTCGAGACCCCCGGCGTGGCGAAGGCTCTCGTCGTCGCTCTGCCGGACCCGCGCTGGGGCGAGCAGGTGTGCGCACTCGTGGAGCCGACCGGTGACCTGCCGATCGACGAGTCGTCCGTCATCGCGTCGTGCCGCGGGCGTCTCGCGGGGTACAAGATCCCGAAGCGGATCGTGATGGCCGACCGTGACGACTGGGTCTACACGCCGACCGGCAAGCTCGACCGACGGGCGATGACCGACTGGGTCACGACCAAGTCATGAACGACTCATCCGACCGGTCGACGATCGCTGTCGTCGGTGGCACCGGGCCCCAGGGTAGAGGTTTGGCCTACCGGTTCGCGCTCGCCGGTCACCGGGTGCTCCTGGGGTCGCGCGACCTCGGGCGGGCACGTGAGAAGGCGGACCTGATCAGCGAACGGTTGGCGAGCGCGGGAACGGACGTGACGGGTGCGACGAACGCCGAGGCGGTCGAGGTCGCAGAGCTGGTGGTCGTGGCGGTCCCGTGGGAGGGGCACTCCGATCTCATCGCCTCCCTGGCGGACGGTCTGGCGGGCAAGACGGTGATCTCGTGCGTCAACCCTCTCGGGTTCGACGCGGACGGGCCGTACGGCCTGGTCCTGGAGGAGTCAGCGGCGCAGGAGACGCAGCGGTTGGTGCCGACGGCCCGGGTGGTGGGCGGGTTCCATCACGTGGCAGCCCTGTCCCTGTGGAGGACGGCCGAGCCGTTGGCTCACGAGGACGTGCTCGTGTGCGGTGACGACGTCGAGGCGAAGCGGCTCGTGCAGAACCTCGCCACCGCCGTCACGGGCAAGCCCGGGATCGACGCGGGGTCGTTGCGACTGGCGCGCCAGCTGGAGCCTCTGACGGCAGTGCTGATCAGCATGAATCAGCGGTACAAGACCCGCTCGGGTGTGGCGATCACCGGGGTCGAGCAGGGCTGAGGATGGTGACGACGGTGCCCACCGAGCGAGAGGTCGGCCGTGCTGTCGCACGGGCCGAGAACGGCAAGAGCCTCGATCCGGATGAGTCGGCGGCGCTTCTCGCGGCGACGGGGGAGCTGTTGGATCGGTTGATGGCGGTAGCCCGGCGCGTGAGGGATGCCGGGTTGGCGGATGCTGGGCGCCCGGGAGTGGTGACCTATTCCAAGAAGGTCTTCATCCCGCTCACCCGGCTGTGTCGGGACCGTTGTCACTACTGCACGTTCGTCACGGTCCCCGCCAAGCTCGACGCGCCCTTCCTGGACACCGACCAGGTGCTCGCGATCGCCCGCGCCGGTGCTGCCATGGGGTGCAAGGAAGCACTGTTCACGTTGGGCGATCGGCCGGAGGACCGCTGGCCGGAGGCGAAGGCCTGGTTGGCCGAAGCGGGGTACGACTCCACGCTGGAGTACGTGCGGGCCATGAGCATCCGGGTGCTGGAGGAGACCGGCCTGCTGCCCCACCTCAATCCCGGGGTGATGTCGTGGACCGAGTTGAATCGGCTCAAGCCGGTGGCGCCGAGCATGGGAATGATGCTCGAGACCGTCAGCACCAGACTCACCGAGAAGGGCCATCCGCACCACAGGTCGCCGGACAAGGACCCTGCTGTTCGTGTCCGTGTGCTGGAGGAAGCGGGGCGCCTGAACATCCCGTTCACGACGGGCCTGTTGATCGGGATCGGAGAGGATCTGGCCGAACGGGCGGCGGGGATCTTCGAGCTCCGGCGCGTCGCGCGGACCTACGGCAGCATCCAGGAGGTCATCGTGCAGAACTTCCGGTCGAAGCCGGACACCGCGATGCGCCACGTCGACGACGTCGGGTTGGACGAGTACCTGGCGGCGATCGCGACGACCCGGATCTTGATGGGCCCGGCGATGCGCGTGCAGGCGCCACCGAACCTGGTCGACCTGGCCGAGTGTCGTTCCCTCCTGGCTGCAGGTGTGGACGACCTCGGCGGGATCAGCCCGCTGACCCCGGACCACGTGAACCCCGAGCGCCCGTGGCCGCACATCGGGGATCTCTCTGCGCTGTGTGCAGATGCAGGACTTGAGCTGCGTGAGCGTCTGACCGCACATCCGCAGTACCTCAAGACGCCGTGGTTGGATCCGCGCCTCGACGCGCACGTCGAGGCGCTGCGTGGTCCGGACGGTCTCGCCCTTCCCGACGTCTTGGCGACCGGACTGCCGTGGCAGGAGCCGGACGGAGGTTTCGACGTCACGGCGGGCCGGTCGGACCTGCACGTCGCTGTGGACACCGAGGGTCGTGTCGGCGACCGACGCAGCGACTTCGAGGACGTCTACGGCGACTGGTCGATCCTGCGGCAGCAGGTGAGGCGTGATGCCCGACCCCGACGCCTCTCATCAGACGTCCATGCGGCGTTGCGTTCGGCCGAGAAGGATCCGTCGGGCTTGTCGACCCGGCATGCGACCGTGCTGATGAGTGCCGAGGAGGGCGCGGCTCTGGACGCCGTGACGACCTTCGCCGACGACCTTCGCCAGGACGCCGTGGGCGAGGTCGTCACCTACGTGGTGAACCGGAACATCAACTTCACCAACATCTGCTACACCGTGTGCCG
>JBQGDU010000329.1:0-1728 GCA_052039245.1 Aeromicrobium sp.
GGCGCCGACCGCTACCGCCGCTCCGGCATGCACATCCCCGAGGACCAGTTCCGCTTCGTCGGCCGCCCGCAGGTGCACGCGATCGAGCCCACGCCGCGCATCGGCGAGCAGGAGGTCCCGACGGTGCTCTACGCGCCGACATGGGAGGGCGTCAACCAGCACCAGGAGTACTCCTCGCTGCGTGCGATCGGCGTCCAGCTGATCGACGCGCTGCTGGCCGACGGCTCGGTGCGCGTCGTCTACAAGCCGCACCCGTTCACGGGCCAGCGCGACGCGAAGTACCGCGGAGCGCACGCCGTGATCAGCCGACGGCTCGACGACGCCAAGGCGCGCACCGGCATCGACCACCGCGTGGTGACGGGCGGCTCGCTGACCGGCTGGATGAACCAGTCCACGGCGCTCGTCAGCGACATCTCCAGCGTGCTGTCGGACTGGCTCGCCGGCGAGAAGCCGTACGCCGTCTTCAACCACGAGGGCTCCTCGACCAAGCAGTTCCGCGAGGACTACCCCTCCAGCGCGGCGGCGACGCTGCTCGGGGCTCAGGCCACGGGCATCGACGAGCTCCTCGACGTCGTGACGGGGCGCGGCCCCGACCTGCTGGCCGAGTACCGCTCCAAGCTGGCGACCTACCTGCTCGGCTCGCCCGAGCAGCGCACGCTCGAGGCGTTCCGCGACGCGGTCACGGCGTTCGTGGAGCGCTCGGACGCCGAGCGCGCGATCTACCGCTGAGGATCAGGAGCGCCAGACCGGCCACCGTGGCCGCCGCTCCCCCGGCCACGAGTCCCGGCCCGGGGCCACCGGTGGACGCCAGGCCCGAGCCGCCGCCCGTGGTGCCGCCGACCGAGCTCCGGTAGTAGTCGTCGTCGTTCGCGTCGCCGTCTGAGTCGACGGCGGTCGGCTGGGTCGTCGGAGGGGGGGTGGGATTCGTCGTCGGCTCGGTCGTCGGCTCGGACGTGGGCTCGGTCGTCGGCTCCGAGGTGGGCTCGGTGGTCGGCTCGGTGGTCGGGTCGGTGGTCGGCTCCGTCGTCGGGACGGTGGCGGGCTCGCAGTCGATCACTCCCTGGAACGGGAAGTCGTGCACCTCACGGACGGTGCGCCCGGCGAAGCTGAGGTGGTCGAAGCTGCGGGCGATGACGTTGCCCTCGATGTTGCCGTGCGCGTACCAGTCGAGGTCGGCGCGCGGGGCGTAGATCGTGCCCTCGAGGGTGTCGGAGTTCTCGATCTGCAGCGACGTGGCGTCGGGGAAGTTCCACAGGATGAACGGCGCGTTCGCGCCGCCGATGCCGGCGAGGTTCGGCATGGTCCCGTCGAAGTCGCCGGTCACGTTGATCACGAGCGGCGTTCCGGGACCCGGCCGCGGGTCGTTGAAGGTGATGCTGGTCAGGCCGTCGAGCTCGGCGGAGGTCAGGTTGAGCACGTTCGTGGTGCCGGCGGTCAGCGACACGTAGGCCTGCTGGCCGGGAGGCACGGGCCGCACGAGCGGATCGCCGTTCGCGGCGGTCAGCGTGACGTTCTCGACGCACGCGCCGATCTCGGTGGAGAGCGTGCGGTACTGCTCGAAAGCGCCGTCGAAGTCCAGCTCGGGCACGGGCTGGGTGAACTCCGCGACCGTCTGGGCCATCTGCACCTCCAGCCGGGGGATGTAGTCCGCCGTCTGGCCTTGTGGCACCGCGACCGCGCCCGGACCCCCGACGAACGCGTCGTAGGTGGAGTCGTCCATCACGCGTG
>JBQGDU010000330.1:0-18816 GCA_052039245.1 Aeromicrobium sp.
TATCGAGGGTGGATCGGCGATCGCGGAGTTCTTCAACGGCGCGGCGCACGCTGCGCTCGCGATCTACGTCGGCGAACGCCCCGCGGCCGCCTGGTACGACCGCGGGACGGCGCGGGTGGTCTTCGACTTCACGATCGCCGACGGTCGGGTGGAGACCATCACCTTCCGCGCCGAGCCCGAGGTGCTGCAGACCGTCGAGCGACGCAAGGAGGACCGTCGGGTCGTGCGCTGAAGGCGCACGGCCGCCTACTGTGGTGACGACGGACGGACACCTCTGCCCGGCCGCGGATGCGCTGACGGGAGGCCGCGTGAACCGAGGGTCACGGAACGTGCGCTCGGTGGACGACGTCCTGGAGCTGATGGACCGCCTGTTCGACGCCTCGGCCGATCGCTGGAGCGATGAAGCCGGTGCCACGTGGTGGGACGCCTTCTACACCGACCGGGACCGCGCCGTCCCGTTCTTCGCGAACCGGCCGGACGAGAATCTCGTCGACCACGTCGAGCGTGGTCGGGTCGAGGTCGGACGGGCACTGGACATCGGCTGCGGGACGGGACGCAACGCCCTGTGGCTCGCCGAGCACGGCTTCGACGTCGACGCGGTCGACCTCTCCGCCACGGCCGTCGACTGGGCGAGCGAGCGAGCGGTCGGTGTCACCGATCCGCCGCGTTTCGTCACCGGCGACGTCCTCGCGGAGGCGGGGACCAGGCTGCACGGCAGCTACGACCTGGTCTACGACTCCGGCTGCCTGCACCATCTGCCGCCGCACCGCCGCGTCAGGTACCTGCAGCTCCTCGACCGGGTCCTCGCCCCGGGCGGGCACTTCGCCATCGTCTGCTTCGCCGCCGGTCGGATGGGTACCGAGGTCCCCGACGACCAGCTCTACCTGCGCGGGGGCCTGGACGGCGGGCTCGCGTTCACCGACGCCGACCTGCGGTGGATCTTCGGCGCTCTCGAGCCGATCGAGCTGCGGCCCATGCAGGACGAATCGGATCAGTCGGACCGGTTCGGTGAGTCCTTCCTGCTCACCGGTCTGTTCCGCCGTCCGGCGAAGCACCCGTCCTGACGAGCCGGACGTTCCGGGCGTAGCGGCGGAAGCCGAGACTCTCGTAGGTGCGGACGGCGGCCTCGTCACCGGAGTCGTCGACGCGGGCGCAGACTCGGGCGTGACGAGCGCCGAGTCGCGCGGCGGACTGCAGGGACGCCACGACGACGGCCCGCCCGAGTCCGCGGCGCCGGTGTTCGGGATCGGTCCCGACCGGCTCGAGAACGGCGACGGAGCTCTGCTCGTCGAGCCAGCTCAGGCAGAAGGCCACCGCGGCCGACCCGCCCAGGACAGCCATCCAGTCCAGCTCGCCCCGGTAGAGCGGGTCCTCCCGCAGGCGGCGGTAGGTTCCGGTGCTCGGGCTCGCGTCGGGCCCGAGCGCTCCGAACGCGCGCCGGTGAAGGCTCGCTCGGCGTTCCACGTCCGGCCCCTGCGCAACCGTCCGCAGGCTGACACCGTGGGGCAGGACGGGCGCCTCGGGCAGGTCCTCCAGGTCCAGACGCAGGTGCGCGAAGGACGGCCCGTCCGGCGCGACCGCCCAGCCTCGAGAGGTCAGCGCCGCGACGAGGACGGTTTCGGCCTCGCAGACGACGACGGTCGCGTCGTCGAGGGAGCCGGCGAACCACTCGAGGACGTCGTCGAGCACGTCGAGCCGTTCGGGGTCGATCTGCAGGTCCAGGTGACCGCCGACCTCGTGCCGCGCCCAGGCGATCGTCGTGTCGGCCGACCGCCACGTCGCCACCCGGGAGTCCGAGCCCGGGCCGCCGCCCTCCCACCAGAACCAGGTCAGCTCGCCGGGGTGCCATCGGCTCGACCAGCTCCAGCAGCGGCTCGCCAGCGCCTGTATCCGGAGCAGCTGGCGATGGTCCGCCCCGTCGACCCGCTCGATGCTCGTCTCCCCCGACCCCATGAGCCGAACCTACCGCTGCAGATCGCTCCTCAGAGCGCGCACCGCACACCGCTGGGAGGGGTGCGCAGGTCCAGCAGGTAGGTCTCGACGATCTCATCGACGCACCGGCTCCCGCCGAGGAGATACGCGCCGTGCTGCTTGCCCTCCACCGTGAGCAGGCTCGCGCCGAGCGTCTCGGCCAGGGCGACGCCGCCCGCGTGCGTCGTCCCGGGGTCGCCGGTGACCGACACGACGAGGGTCTGCGGAATCTCCGGTGCGTCGGGGAGCCACGGATCCTCGCGCGTGGGCGCGGCGGGCCAGGCGTCGCACTCGCCGTGGAAGTCCTGTCCGGTGAGCACCTCGAGGTCGAACATCGGAGCCACCTCCGCGAGCTCACGTGCGTGGGCGGCGTGCTCCTGTGCCGTCGGCCGGGGGTAGTCCATGCACCGCACGGCGATGTTCACGTCGGCGTCGATCGTGTAGACACCGTCCGGCGTCCGACCGAACGACGCATCCCGCAGCGCCAGCATCTCCTCCGGGTCACCGTCGTCCAGCGCGGTCAGCGCGGAGATGACGTCGGGCCACTTCGCCTCGGCGAAGAGTCCCCCGATGATCCCGGCGTAGACGTCCCACACGTCCAGCTCCCGACCGTCGGCCGTCGCCATGGGTGACTCGACGACCGGCTGGACGATCTCGTGCAGGCGCTCGCTCGCTTCCCTCGGACCGTCGCCCAGCACGCAGTCGCCGGACTCGGCGCAGAGCGCGGCCAGGTCCTCGAAGCGGTCCTGCTGGACGGCGAGCTGGGAGACGCGGAACTCCGGCAGCGTGAGGTCCGGGGCGACGCCGCCGTCAAGCACCAGCGCGCGGATCCTGTCCGGGAACTCCGTGGCGTACATGGCACCGAGCTCGGAGCCGTAGCTGTAGCCGAGGTAGGTCAGCTCGTCGTCGCCCAGGACCTCCCGCATGACGTCCATGTCCTTCACGACGTTCGCGGATCCGACGCTCACCAGGTTCTCAGCGCCACCGGACCCCTCGGCACAGCGCGTCGCCAGCTCCTCCGCCTGGTCGGCACTGGTGACGTCCCAGACGGCCGCGAAACGCGGCACGTCACCTGCGTCGTACTCCTCATCGGAGTAGCAGTCCACGGACGGCGTCGACGCGCCGACTCCGCGCGGGTCGAACCCGACGATGTCGAGCTCGTCGGTCAGGCGCCCGTCCTGCCAGGTCGAGGCCTGCGTCGCCACGAACGAGAGGCCCGATCCGGCCGGGCCGCCCGGATTGACGAGCAACGAGCCCTCGGCCTCACCGCGGGCCGGCAGACGCATCAGGGCGACCTGCGCCGTCTCACCATCGGGCTCGGCGTAGTCCAGCGGCACCTCGACCGACGTGCACTCCAGGTCGGGGTTCGCGAAGAGCTCCTCGTCCACAGCGTTGGTCGCGACGCCTTCGCACGTCCCCCAGTCGAGATCCTGCTCCAGATAGCCGGAGAGGTCCGGCGTCGAGGTCGGCGGTGTGCAGGCGGCGAGGACGAGGGCGGTCACGGTGGCCACGACGAGGACCGACGGGCGGGGTCGAGCTCGACCCAAGGAACGGGATGGGTGACGCACGGGATCTTCTCCTTTGCTGGGCCACGTCCTGCGCGACGTGACCGTGGTGGGTGGTCAGCCGTCGAGACCCGCGGTCTCGACGTCCAGGAGCCAGTGGTTGCGCAGAGAGAGCGCTCGCTCCACGCCGGCGAGGGCGCCGAGCACGGCGAGGGAGGTGTTGGCCCAGGCAGGGAGGTCGAGGGGGGAGTCGAACGGCGGGAACCGGTCCGCCCAGACCGCCTGATGGGTGAGCAGGTCCAGGAGCTGCGGAGCGAGGACCATCAGGTTGACCACCAGCACCAGCACGGCGGCGGCCGCCAGGGCACGCCCGATGCCGGGGTGCCGCCGGGAGAGCTGCGCCCGCCAGTGCTCCGGTGTTCCGGGGGCGGGATCGAGCCGATGGGAGGTGCCGTCGGCGGCGACCAGCTGGATCTTCTCCGTGCCGAACCTGCTGGCTGCGACGTCGATCCTGCCGTGCTCGAGCCGGAACGTCGACGGCATCTCGGCAGTCCGGACGTGGCGTCCGTCGAGGTAGAGCGAGGCCAGTCCCGCCGCGTGGTCGACGTCGACGGTGGCGGTCGAGGCGTCGGGAAGCTCGATCGCGAACCGTGTGCGCTGCAGGAGCAGGGATCGGCGGAACCGAGGCAGCGGAGCACCGGGCGCCGGCGCCGAGACCCACTGCGGCTCGTCGCCGGCGTCGAGACCGTCGGCCTCACCGAGACGACCGTCCGGTACGTCGATCCAAGGATCGCGCACGTCGTCCGCGACATCTCCGAGGCCGTGCTCTCGACCGGGGACGCGCCCGTCGTCGAAGCTTTCTAGCATGTTCATGCCAATAAAGTAGCACAGCGATGCTACAAGTGCGCTACGGTTGCCCCATGGCCAGAAGAGTCCACCCGGACGTGCGCCGGGAGCAGGTAGCCGACGCGGTGATCGAGGAGATCGTCGAGCACGGGCTCCGCTCAGTGACCCTCGCCCGCATCGCCGCCCGCTCAGGCCTGGCCATCGGGAGCATCCGGCACTACTTCGGGGACACTCTCCGCGAGGTCATGCGCTTCACCCTCACGACGCTGATGCAGCGCGTCGCCGCGCGCGACGTCACGCTCTCCACCGATCCCGTGGCCCGCATCGCCGACGCGGTGGCCTTCACTGCCCCGACCAGCGATCAGGAACGCAAGGAGAACATCGCGCTCGTGGAGTATCGCGTCATGGCGCGAACGGACCCCGAGCTCGCCGCCGACATCGCCGCGACGTCCACCCTGAGCGCCGACCTCCTCACGTCAGCCCTGCGCGACGCGATGAGCGATCGCAGGATCGGCGCCGCGGACCTGCACCGCGAGGCGCTCCTGCTCCACGCGATCGTCGAAGGACTCTCCCTCCGTTCGGCCCTGCACTCCGCGCCCCTGGATGAGAGAGAAGTCCACGAGGCGATCACGGCGTCCTTGCGCCGGCTCAGGGACGCCTACCCGCCGTCCTGAACCGCCGACCACAGTCCGCTACGCCGCGAGCGGGACGACCGGATCGGAGAGGGAGATCGATCCCGGACCTTCGGCCACGAGGCGGGTGCCGAACCAGGTGACGCCGTCCCACCGATGGTGACGTGCCAGGCTCCGAATCGGCTCATGCCCGCGTCGCAGGGTGTCCGGGTCGATCGTGGTCATGACGCACCGGTCGCAGACCATCGTGGTGCGAAAGACGACATCGCCGACCCGGACGCGTGGCCATGACTCCTCGGAGAAGGCCTCGGCCCCGTCGATGACGAGGTTGGGACGAAATCGACGCATGTCGATCGGCTCGTACGGTGCGCCCGCCTCTTCGGCCGTCTGGCCGATCCACCTGTTCAGGCACGCCAGCGATGCCTCACTGCACAGCAGCAACGGACCGGCGTCCGCCAGCGACACCGACTCCCCGGGGAGACCACCGCGCTCGGGGTTCAACGTCCGCTGCCTCGGATCCGGTTGCCAGACCAGCCGTATCGGCGATCCGATGCGCTCACTCAACCAGTTCGATGCGGACTCAGCAGCCAGGAGCGCCTGGTCGTACCGGGTGAAGTCGACGGCGACGGTGCGCGACGCGTCAGGCCAGGCGACGTCGATGCTCGCTCCACCTCGGGCGCTCAAGCGCACACCGTCCGGCAGAGGCGACGCGCTGATTCCCAGCAGAGCGTTCACGTCACGGGCGGTCACCGGGCGGCCTTCGACATCCACGATGGCCCATCGTCGATCTCCGCTGAGCCCCCACGGTTCCACCACGGCAGACTCCACCGCCACGCCGCCGAGCGACTTGACCGGATAGAGATTCACCCCGACGACCTGCACACCGATGAGTCTGTCAAACCCGCGAGATCACGTGCTCGGGCGACGCCGCGCGCTCTGCGGACGGGCCCGCCCGAACGGCAGGGGCGGAGCAAGGCGGCGACCTCTCGCCCAGAGGTCGGGTCGGGATCGAATGCGACTTGCGAGGACTGGGCACGGCAGTCAGGAGGACGCGATCTCACCCAGGAGGGTGTGGACCTTCTCGCGGATCTCATCTCGGATGATTCGGACGGCCGGCAGGTCGGCGCCTGCGGGATCGTCGAGCTCCCAGTCCTCGTAGCGCTTGCCTGGGTAGAACGGGCACGCGTCGCCGCAGCCCATGGTGACGACGACGTCGGCCTCCTGGACCAGGTGGTCGACGAGCCGGCTCGGACGGGCACGGGTGATGTCGATGCCCTCTTCGGCCATGGCGTCGACCGCGACCGGGTTGAGCTGCTCGGCAGGGACGGAACCGGCGGAGCGGACGTCGACGCGGTCACCAGCGAGGGCGCGCAGGTAGCCGGCGGCCATCTGCGAGCGGCCGGCGTTGTGGACGCAGACGAACAGGACGACGGGTCGTCTCATGAGGACACCTCACGCGGGGTGGTGGGTCGGCGTCGCAGGGCGACGTGGACGAGAGCGACGAGGACGGGCACTTCGATGAGTGGGCCGACGACTCCGGCGAGGGCCTGTCCGGAGGCGGCGCCGAAGGTGCCGATCGCGACGGCGATGGCAAGCTCGAAGTTGTTGCCGGCGGCGGTGAACGCGACGGTGGTGGTGCGCTCGTAGCCGAGCCCGGCAGCGCGGCCGGCCACCCACGCGAGGCCGAACATGGCCACGAAGTAGACGAGCAGCGGAAGGGCGATCCGAGCGACGTCCCAGGGCGCACTGGTGACGGCATCGCCCTGCAGGGCGAACAGCAGCACGATCGTGAGCAGCAGCCCCCACAGCGCCAGTGGACTGATCCGCGGAAGGAACGTCGCCTCGTACCAGTCACGGCCGCGCCACCGTTCCCCGAGGATCCGGCTGGCGAACCCGGCGGCAAGTGGGATGCCGAGGAAGACCGCGACACTGGCGGCGATAGCACCAACACTGAACTGCACGCTCGTGACCTCCAGGCCGAGCCATCCGGGCAGCACCTGCAGGTAGAACCAGCCGAGGCCGGCGAAGGCAGTCAGCTGGAAGACGCTGTTCACGGCCACGAGCACGGCGGCAGCCTCACGGTCACCGCAGGCCAGGTCGTTCCAGATCAGCACCATGGCGATGCACCGCGCCAGGCCGACGATGATGAGCCCCGTCCGGTACTCCGGCAGGTCGGGCAGCATCAACCAGGCCAGCACGAACATGAGCGCGGGACCGACGATCCAGTTCAAGGTCAGCGACAGCACCACGAGTCGCCGGTCGGTGAGCACCGTCCCGGCCTGGTCGTAGCGGACCTTCGCCAGCACCGGGTACATCATCACCAACAGGCCGAGGGCGATCGGCACGCTGACGTTGCCGACTTCGACTGCCGCGAGAGCCTCGCTGAGGCCGGGCACGAGCCGGCCGAGCAGGAGGCCGGCGACCATGGCCGCCAGGATCCAGACAGCCAGGAACCGGTCGACCAGGCCGAGCCGTGGGACGGTGGCGACGCCGGTGCTCACGCGGGCTTGATCGCGCGGATGATGGCGTTGTGCATCTGCGGGACCGCCTCGTGGGTGTGCTCGACCGCCACGTCGGTGAACCCCACGGCGGCGAGCCCCTCGAGGTACTCACTGCGGCTCAGCGCACCAGCGATGCAGCCGGCGTAGCTACCACGTGAAGCACGCTCCTCCGGCGACAGCTGGTCCTCCGCCACGACGTCGGAGATCCCGATGCGACCGCCCGGCACCAGCACCCGGAACATCTCGGCCAGCACGGCGGGCTTGTCGGTGGAGAGGTTGACGACGCAGTTGGAGATCACGACGTCGATCGAGGCATCGGGCAGCGGGACGTCCTCGATGGTTCCCTGCAGGAACTCGACGTTCTCGGCACCGGCCCTCTCGGCGTTCGCTCGGGCGAGCTCGAGCATCTCGGTGGTCATGTCCACGCCGTAGGCGAAACCCGTCGGCCCGACGCGTCGAGCCGAGAGAAGCACGTCGATGCCCCCGCCGGAGCCGAGGTCGAGGACCCGCTCCCCCGGACTCAGAGCGGCTACCATCATCGGATTGCCGCAGCCGAGGCTCGCGGCGACGGCCTCGGCGGGCAGCTCGTCGGTCTCCTCGGATGAGTACATGCGCTCACCGAAGGCATCGCCCACGATCACGTCACCGCCGTCGCAGCAGCCGGACTCGGTCGCCCCGAGTACGGAACCGTTCGACGCTCCACCCTGCACCTGCGCGGCAGCCATGGCGTAGCGGCGGCGCACCTGCTCGGTCAGCTCCTCTGCGGTCACGACCATCTCCCATCTATCGACGTCCATCTATGCATCGACGATGGTCTATGTATCGACGTTTGTCAATCTGTGTGGGATGATCGGCTCATGAGCACCACGATCAGCGCGCCCGCCCCGGCCGATATCTGTTGCGCTTCGGTCCTCGCGCCCGGCCTCACCGAGGAACGTGCGATCGCGCTGGCTCAGATCTTCAAGGCACTCGGTGACCCCGCCCGCGTCCGCCTGCTCTCACTCATCGCGGCTACCGAGGGAGCCGAGGCCTGCATCTGTGACCTCACTGGTCCACTCGGACTGAGCCAACCGACCGTCTCGCACCACATGAAGAAGCTCGCGGACGCCGGCCTGGTCGAGCGCGAGCAACGCGGTCGCTGGGCCTACTACCGCCTCGCCGACGGTGCCCTGGACGGCCTGTCCACGGCGCTTGCCACCCGATAGGGACTCGATCCTGCCGTTCCGCGGTGAAGATCGCACGGAGTCGCCGGCACGGACCGCGCGGACGCCGTCCTCGAGAGAGCCCTGTGCCATCTGCGGCAGCGTCAGCCGCAGGGTCCGCCAGGACCCGGACCCGCGGTTCCGCCGACTGTCGGCCTCGGTCGATCCGTCTCCCCCGAGATCAGTGCCGACTGGCCCGTGGCAAGGAAGTAGGGCGCAGGGACGGGCAGACGACGTGCCCCCCTCAGCCGCGTGCGTGCAGCGCGAACCCATCCGGTGGCGTCGTGGGTTCCGGTGAAGAAGGCGACGCGTGAGCCGTCAGTGCGCACCGCGACGCTCGGACCGCACACGCCGCGTGCCATCCAGGCCGGTGTCCCGGGGGCGTCGGTATCGAGGACGCGTGCCGGCTCGGTCCAGTCCGACCGGATGGGCGAGGGCGAGGCTGCTCGCATGATCCACAGCCCTTGGTCCGGGTAGGGGTCCGTGCCATGGAGGTTGGTGCCGCGAGCGAGGAGCATCTCCCACCCCGACGCAGTGGGATACACGGCGTTGTCGAAGAAGCCCTCCTCGCGAGTGGCGAACAGCGCCGGGCGGCTCCACGAGACGCCGTCGACGCTGTCGGTCACGTGGAGCTGGAAGTCCGGCTGCTCACCAGGGCCGACCTCGTGCGGGGCGGCAAGGAACCACATGCGGTACCCGGTCTCGATCGGGACCACGAGTGGTTCGAGCACGCTACGACGGCGATCGTCCCATCCGGTCAACACCGGCGTGGGTTGCCGGTCCCACGCCCCGTCGGGTCGTTGGTGGAGCAGACCGATGCTGTACGAGCTTCCGGGGCCGTAGTGGCGGCGGCTCGCTCGGCCGGCGTAGAACAACAAGGGCGGTCTGCCGTGGTGCGCAGGGACGTACGACGGGGTGTGCATGCCGCCGGCGTCCCAGTCACCAGGTCCCGGGTCACTGACGACCGGACGCGGGGAGATCTGCCACTTTCCGTCGGCCGGGTCGGCGCCACGTGGCGCGGTGGCTCGGTAGAGGCGGTTGCGAAAGCTGGTGGAGAAGCCGCCGATGAACATGACCCACCGATCATCGACGTAGTGAACGTCCGGATCGCTCAGTCCGAGGATGCGCCTCGGCATCCGGGAGCCGAGCATGTCCCAGAGCGTGGTGGCCTGCTGGCTCAGGTGGTCGATTGCGGACACGATGCCTCCGGGGTCGCGTGACAGGACGCGGACTCCGCCGGTGATCGGTTAGGTCCACCGAGCACGATAGCCGAGGATCGACGACGGTCGGGCCGGGGCGTCAGGAACGCGTCGCAAGTATCGCTCCGTGCGATCGGGCGGGGCCCAGCTCTCGTGACTCGGTGTGCGTGACGGCGAACCCTGCCACTTCGACCTCGGATGTCAACAGATCGACGGGCCAGTAGTACGCCGTGGTGATCGCGTGCTCGAACGGCCCCAACCTCTCATGAGCCTTGCGCAGCCTCAACGCCACGCGCTCAGCCACTGGGAGCGTGCTTCTCTGGGCGCATGGACCCGTCGATTCGCCTCCACCAGCTGCTCCCCCTGGTCGAGCGCCAGCACGCAGTGATCGAACATCTGCGCGCTCGCCACCCCAAGGTGACGACTGCGCGACAGCTCGCCGACCTGGTCGGAGTCAGCCCTCGCACGATCGAGCGGGACGCAGCCCGCCTGCGCGAGGCCGGCATCCCGCTGGAGGTGACCACCGGACTGCGAGGCGGCTACCGCATCGCGGCGACGGACAGCAACTGCCACCTCGTCCTGTCCCCCGGCGAAGTCTCAGCCCTCCTTGCCGCTCTCGTCTCGATCGGGCCCTACAGCTCAGCCACAGCCCGCAGCGTCTTCGGCAAGCTGACCGACGCACTCACGTCGAATGGGGCACCGCAGCAAACACCGACATAGCCCTGACGGCATTCGCTCCTAGGGTCGAAGACATGACCACCGCGCAAGAGATCGACGACTACCTCACTCGCTACGCCGCCACCCTCACCGCCTTCGACTCCAGGGCCGCAGCAGGCCTCTGGGCCACCCCCGGGATGATCGTCGACGACACCTTCGCCGGCGTACTCGACGACCGCGAGTCCATGGCGCAGGGCCTCGAGCAGTCCTACCCGCTGTACCGCGAGCTCGGGCTCGCCTCGGTGACCCACGAGTGCCTCGAGATCCAGCACCTCACCGACGCCATCACCCTGCTCAAGGTCCGCTGGCACTTCCTCGACACCGACGGTGACGAGCTCACGGACAGCAACGCCTACTACCTGCTCCGCCGCACTGACGAAGGGCTCCAGGCCTGCGTCTGCATCCAGACCGACGATGCCCAGAAGCTCCAGGCCCTCGCCACGGAACGCGGCGTCGACCTCTCCTCATTCACCGAACGCGAAGCCTAGAGAGCTGTCGCTCCGCGCTGAAGATGGCACAGAACCGCCCGGCTGGATTGCACAGATCACGGGGGAGCGAGATCCCGCCTTGCGTCTCAGGCTGCCTGAAGCCTCATAGTGACGCGGTGCCACCACGCATGCGGGGACGTGTCATCTGCCCCCGCGCGAGAGAGCTTCGCGGACCAGCGGGGTCACGATCTCGCGCATCTCATCGAAGAATCCGTGCCGTCCCCCTGCGAGCAGATGCACCGTGGCGTCAGGTATCGCGTCCTGGAGGTGTTGTGCGTTGGCAGCGGGTGCCATCGTGTCGTCAGTGCCATGCAGGACGGTAGTGGGGGCGGTGATGTGGTGGAGGCGGTCCCCAGCGTCATGAGCCTCGCTGACACGCAGGTGCTGGCGACGGGCTGCAGACGTCATAGAGAGGTCACCGAAGAGGTCTGTGGGGACGTGCTGCGGGCCGCCGCAGGAGTTCACGTACGCGGGTGTGTAGAAGGCGTCGATGAGGGTCTGCCGTCGGCGGACCGGGTCAGGGTCGGCAAGGGCCCGTCGAAGCTCCGCGGACCGCTCGACGCCCAGGCTTCGGCCTGGCGAGGTACAGGCCAAGACCAGGGAACTCACTCGATCTGCGTGGCCGATCGCCAGTTCTTGGGCTACGCGTCCGCCCATCGAGGTGGCGTAGACATCGGCGCAGTTGTATCCGACGGCCGTCAGGACCGCAGCGGCGTCGGCAGCGAACCCTGCCGTCGACCATTCGTGGTCATCGCTGGTGGAGGCGGTCGAGGCGCCGGTCCCCCGGTAGTCGAACGTGACCGTGAACCAATCGGCGTCGAAGTCACCGCGCAGCCGGTCCCACCACCGGTGGCTGTTCGCTTGACCTTGCAGCAGCAGCAAGGCGGGAGCATCGCGACTCCCCGAAACCTGGAAGGCGAGACGAGCTCCATCGGGGCGACCGACGTATCCGCGGACCAACCGCCCACGCGTGCCACTCATGGGATCAACTATCGTCCTGCGCACTGGAGGGGCGATGGGTGGGCGGGAACGACGCTCGCGCCCACCGATCGGGATCTCAAGCTGCCGATGGCCAGACGAGGACCAGGAAGGTGAAGATCGGCGCGATGACGATGAGGGACATTCCCCACTTCATCAGACCGGAGAACACCTGAGCCCGCTTGGCCTCTTCGGCGTTCGCGACGCCCAGCGCGCCCATCGTCGACAGCGGGCTGCAGTCGACCACCGAGCTGGAGACGGCCAGCGCGATGATGAACGGGATGACCCCGATCTGATCGGTCAACAGGAACGGAGTGGCGAGCGGGACCACGACGCCCAAGATGGCGGTGGTCGACGCGAAAGCCGAGACCAAGGCGCCGATGAACAGGATGACGATCGCAGCCATCAGCGGCGCATCGATGTCGGCGATTCCCGATCCGAGCCAATCGACGGTGCCCTGGCTCTCCAGCAGCGACACATAAGTGATGATGCCGCAGATCAGCAGGACTGTCGGCCAGGCGACCTTCGCCACCGCGCCCTGCGCGGAATCGGTGAAGATGAGGGAGAGCACGACCGCAATGGTCAGCGAGACGAAGCCGACGTCAAGACCGAAGACGAGAGTCATGAAGACCAGGCCAAGGATGCCGACCAGAGTGCACATCTGCTCGGTCGTGAGCCGCCTGCTGGCAAGCGGCTCGTCATCTCCGGACCTGTCCGTGGTCTCGAGCGCCGTGGCGCCCGGGGCGTCACCTGCGCTCCGGCTTGAGGCCGCGGAGGAGAGATCGGCTCCCCCAGTCGAGGCAGCTCCGCCGCCAGGAAAGACGACCTGCCCGGTCTTGGTGTCGGTGCGCTGGACCATCAACTGGCGTCCACCCAGAGTGACGTAGGCGATCGCTGCGAGGACGAACGTGGTGACGAAGGTTCCGGCGAAAAGCAGACCCGGATTGGTGGGTAGGCCTGCGCCGTCGCCGATGCCGTTGACGATGACGCCGTAGATTCCGATCGGGGAGAAGCCCCCGGCGGTGGTTCCCTGGATGACCATCATGCTCATCAATACGGGGTTGATCCTGTGCTTCGCGGCGAACTTCAGCGCGATGGGGATCACGATGGCGCATGCGGCCGGTGCCGCTGCACCGACCGCGGTGAGGGCGGCAGGGACGAAGAACATCGTCCACGGCACGAGGCCGGTGCGCCCCCTGACCGCGACGACGGCCGCCTGGACCAGCTTCTCCACCGTGCCATTGATGCTGGCGATGCCGAACAAGAAGGTGACGCCGACGAGGATGACGAACATCTGCCCAGGAAACCCGTCGAGGACGACGTCGGGCTCGACGTCGTAGACGAACGCTGCCACGAGGAACGCGGCGACCAGCGAGATGGCGCCCATGTTCACGGACCGCAATGTGCCCAACAGAAAGACGACGACGAATGCGCTGAGCGCAACGACTTCAACTGGCATGGTGCTCACCGTTCCTGCTGCCCGAAGGCATGCTGTTCTCGTTGTTGCGGGGGTTTGGGATGGGCGCCTTCGCGCCGTTTGGCGGGTGGTCGAGCTCGGCAAGGACTGCATCGGTGTGCTCGCCGAGGCCGGGCACGGCAGGGGTGACCTCGTAACCGTCTCGGAGGTTGAATGGCGGTCGGATCGTCGGAGCGTCACCCCCGCCTGTACGGATCGGCATCCAGCGATCACGCGCCGCCAGCTGCTCGTGATCAACCAAGCCGGCGAGGTCGTTCACCTCGCCGGACGGAATCCCTGCGGCGAGGAGTCGTTGGACAGCAGCGTCGTGTCCGATCCCGCTCAGCAGCTCCTCCACGCGCGTTTCGAGCTTGGCTCGGTTGCGGACGCGGTCGGCGTTCGTTGCGTAGTCGGAATGCTCGGTGAGCTCCGGGGCTTCCAGAACGTCCTCACAGAGCGATCGCCAGTGCGGCGCGGTCTGTATGGCGAAGTTCACCGACGTTCGTTCGCCGGTGCGATAGAGGCCGTAGGGAACCATCATGTTGTGCCGAGCACCCTCGCGGCGGGGCGCCCTGCCGGTATGGATCTGGTGGAACGCCGGCGCCATCATCCACTCGGAGATGCAATCGATCATCGCGACCTCGACGTGGCGGCCGATACCTGTACTGGCTCGTTCGATCAGCGCGGCTTGGACCGTGGACAGCGCGTAGACAGCGGTGCACATGTCGACGATCGAGATCCCCACCTTCGCCGGGTCTGCTTCGGTGCCGGTGACCGCCATCAGTCCGGCTTCCCCTTGCACCAGGAGGTCGAAGGCCTTGCGGTCAGCCATCGGGCCGGTCGTTCCGTAGCCGGTGATCTGGCAGTTCACCAGTTGCGGGTTCAGCTGCCGAAGATGCTCGGGGGTGAAGCCCAGGCGGTTCATGGCACCGGGCCCCAAGTTGTGCACCAGGACGTCGGACGTCTCGACGAGCTGACCGAAGTGCTTGCGACCCTCGTCGGATCGCAGGTCCATGACCACACTGCGCTTTCCGTAGTTGGCCCAGGCGAAGTAGGCGGAGTCTCCGGCGACGACCGAGTCGTATCCGCGAGCGAGGTCTCCGGTTGGAGCTTCGACCTTCACGACGTCGGCGCCGAGGTCGGCCAGGTGGCGAGCGCATAGAGGCGCTGAGACTGCGTGACCGACCTCGACGACTCTGATGCCGCGCAACGGTGCCCCGGTGGCGCCAGGCCTCGAGGCTGTGGACCCGGGCGACGAGCCTTCCGGGGTGGGCGGGTGGTGTGTGGTCAACGTGTTGCTCCGATGACGTGAGAATGTGTCGCCTGTCACGCTAGGTAGGCCCGATGTCGACCACGACGGCCAAACCTCCGACGTGTCGTCCCGGTTGTTGGACCTTCGTCCAAAGCCCACCGATGGGCACCTTCAGCAGACTTAGACTCGAGAGAACCTGGACGACGCACGCGGTGTCTGACATGCACGCGCGAGAACAACGAGGTCGAGATGCTGGTGTCCACGCTGCTGCGAGCCATCGGCGACGGGCCCCTGACGGCGCGCGGGACCATGCAGCATGACCCGGACCTCAACGAGGTCCTGCTGGACGACGGAGTCACCAGCCTCGGACCAGGACAGATCGTCTTGGCCATCCGTCCCGGCGTCGAGCAGGACCTCGTCGACCGCGCAGCTGAGGCGGGGTGCCCAGCCGTTGTGCTCGGTGCCGACACACCGGTCGATGCCGTCGATCCGCCTGAGAACGTTGTCGTGCTGGAGTGTGGCGTCGGATGGACACAACTGTTCGTCCTGCTTCGAACGATGTTGCTGGCATCACACGGCGAGGCCAACGACGACACGGGTCCCAGCTCTGTCCACGGGCTCGCGGATGCTGTCGCGGTGATGGTGGGTGGATCGGTCGTGTTGTACGACCGCGCACACCGTGTGGTCGCCTACTCAGTTCAGGGGCATCCCATCGACCAAGTCCGCCGCGACGCCATCCTTGGACGCCGCACCCCCGACCAGTGGGTTCGTCGCTTCACCGTCGACCGCACCGCCTACGAGACCTACTCCGACCCCGGGGCGGTCGTTCGGGTCGGCAACTACGAGGAGATGCGCACTCGACTGCGCATCGCCGTGCACACCGGCGGCGACGTCATCGGCGAAATCTCGGTAGGCGAAGGAGATACGCCGTTCGGACCTCACGCCGAGGAAGCGCTCCAACGTGCCGCTCGACTGGCCGTTCCGGCGATGTTGCGTCATCGGCGAGCTCAAGACGTTGAGCAGACCGCAAGAACGCGGACCGTCATGCAGCTACTCCGTGACGGCTCGGCACCAACCGGAGCGTTTGGTGAGAGCGGTGAAGGCCTGAAGCTCTTCCTGCTCGGCTTCAGCCTTGATACGACCGCCGAGCAACGCACCGATCCTGGTGATGAGTTGGCGAGTGAACGATTCGGCCACTTCCTGTCACTGCATCTCGCGGCCGTCGAGCCATTGTCCGTCGTGGCGCAGTTCGACGGGGTTTTCTGGGCTCTGGTCCCTGCCGGCCGGGCCACCGTCGATCGACTGACCGCCAGCGCTGATGCCGCTCTCGGACAACTTGAGCGAATGGGCGTCCAAGGTCGTGCCGCGTTGTCCGAGACAGCCGTTGGACCACCCGAGGCACCCACGACGAAGCGGACCATCGATAACCTCCTCGCCGTCGCGCGCGCGGGTGGTGGCAACAGGCGAGTCATGACTCCGACGACCAGCTGGGCAGAACTCGTCATGGTCGGAGCATGTCGCGGTGGTACTGAAAGTTCCAAGGACGCGAGAAGCCCCATCGCTGACCTGCTCGAGCACGACGAACGCAACGACTCCGACCTCGTCGCCACTCTCGCAATCTTCCTCGACGAGTTCGGCTCCGTCTCATCCGCAGCGGCCCGGTTGTTCCTGCACACGAATACCCTGCGACACCGTCTGCAGCGCATCTCTGAGGTCTCCGGTATCGACCTCACCGACTCAACCCAGCGGCTTGCCGCAGCTATTCTGCTGCGAAGCGACGCCCTCGTCGCGGGACGAGCCGAGCTCGACATCTGACGCCGTCGCGCTCTTCTCACTGTCGGTGTTCGGCGTCCCTCACCTGCGGAGAACGAGTGAGACGTGACTGCACACACGTCCACCCTGTTCGAGGACAACCGTGGCGAAGAGCGATCGCCCGCCAGCACGCAGAATGTTCACTCGGGGCACCAGGCTGCTACCCAGTTCGGCCGCAGCGATGAACTCGATCGTGCCTGTCGACAGATTCTCGACCGAGAACCCGCTCTGGCGTGCCACAGCCAACACAGCGGCCGTGAAGAGCACTCCCCCCTGGATGTGGCCAAGACGATTCACCATCGCAGCGGAAGGGTCCAGTTCGTGACTGCCGTCGTGTGAGCCCATCCGGTCCATCACGTGCTGGGTGGCCCACGCGACCTCGGGCCGACTGGCGGCGTGGGTGTCGATGCTTTCGACGAGCTGAGCCTGCCCGGGCAAGGAGTCCTCGCGATCGTCTTGTTCGGCGAGAGGCTCCTCACCGGGGACGACAGGTTCATCAAGCGGCAGATCCCATGGCATCTCCCGGCCAGAGCCCTCATACGGCAGCCTCGGAAGCGCGAAGACACCCACCGCGTCTGCGACAGGAACCCCTGTCTCAGAGAACAACCGCGACCGAGCACCCGCGCTCCGTCGACCCCATCCTGCGCACTCCCCCTCAGCCCACCTGACCTCACGCACAGGGCGGCCGGTCAGCTGGATCGTCATGGAGACGGTGGGCATCGGCAAGGCCAGACCGACCCGATGACGGATCGCTCCACCGAGGGCGAGGTCCGCGAGCATCGCGAGCTCTAGTGTTCCTGGCCCTCCGCGGAGGGCGGGGCGAGACGGATCGAGCTCCAGCGCATAGGACGACGACCCCTCCTTCTGACGGCGCCGCAACCCCGCCAGATGTCCTAACGGCGGAGCGCCGCTCTGCTGGGCAGCTCTGAGGTCATCCCGGACTGGAACAGGAACGATGTCGGGGTCCGAATCCCGGTCATGGCTGTCACAACTCGAACGCACGAAGCAAGACTCCCTCCCCCACACATGGGGGCCTATGGAGCATCGCACCATACCCCCGTCACGATGATGCGTCTTCGTCCAATGTCAGCGTGGTCACCCCGCTCCTACCGTCGGTGGAGAAGCAAGGCACACCATCTAGGAGACCACTCGTGAGCACCGACGACATCCGCAACGTCAAGGCCGTCATGTTCGACTTCTACGGCACCGTCGTGGACATGCAGGGCAGCTTGACTCGACGGGCGATGACCCCGTTCCTCGAGCAGAAGGACTACGACAAGAACCCGCCCGAACGGCTCGTGACATGGTGGCGCCGCACGCACTTCGAGAACTCGATGATCGACGGACTGCTCGACCGTGGCCACACCCCGTACAAGCAGATCGGCTTCGAGGCCGTGAAGTACACGCTCGAGCGCGCCGGCATCGCCGCCAGCGACGACGAAGTGCGTGAGCTCTTCTCCAACATCACCAAGCTCGACCCGTTCCCTGATACCGTCCAGGCGCTGAACGACATGAAGAGCCATGGCCTCGAGCTCTACATCCTGTCCAACGGTGACACCGACATCCTCAACGACGGCGTCGCCTTCTCGGGCACCGGCGACCTGTGGGACCGCGTCATCTCCGTCGAGGAAGCCGACTCCTTCAAGCCCGCCAAGACGACCTACCAGACCGCCACCGCCCTGGTCGGCCTCGGCCGTCAGGACGTCCTCTTCGTCGCCAACCACGCCTTCGACTGCATCGGCGCCAAAGCGGCGGGCCTGCGGACCGCGTTCATCGACCGCCGCAAACGCCC
The DNA here is from genome assembly GCA_052039245.1 of Aeromicrobium sp. Taxonomy (GTDB): domain Bacteria; phylum Actinomycetota; class Actinomycetes; order Propionibacteriales; family Nocardioidaceae; genus Aeromicrobium. The sequence goes on from JBQGDU010000330.1 coordinate 18,352, forward strand.
CTTCGGCAACGACCGTTACACCCCCGACGTCGTCGTGTCGGACATGGCCGAGCTGGCGGACCTCCTCCAGGCGGAGGTCGCCAACTGAGGCGCTAGCACCTCGAAGAGGTCGGCTCCGGACGCGAACCCGTTCGGGGCCGTGTCTCGCCTGGTCCGCGCCCCTCGGGCCGAGAGAAGAGGCTCCTATCGGACAGGCACTGGACGTGCCGCGCACCTCAGGCATGGCGCGGTGTGTGTCATCTTCGGCTCAGCGCGACAACAGCTCAGTAGAACTCCCCGGCTGCGGCACCCGGGCTCTCGGTCTCGCGGGCCATGGGTGTGAACCGGGAGTAGTGGCCCTGGAAGCTGACGGCGACCTTGTTGACCGGGCCGGAACGGTTCTTGGCCAGGATGATGTCGGCCTCGCCGGGACGGTCGGACTCGCCGGCGCTGGTGGCGTCGGGGCGGTTGAGCAGCATCACCATG
>JBQGDU010000331.1:0-1527 GCA_052039245.1 Aeromicrobium sp.
CGGATCCCATGACGAGGGCGACGTCGTGGCGCGGCACTCCCGTCCGCTCGGCGAGGACGTCGGCGGCTTGTCGTGCGGCGTCGGCGGTGGTCACCTGCCGTACCCTAACCGAGTGCCGAAGATCATCGGGAGCTCGCTGACCGAGCATCGCGAGCGAACTCGGACGCAGGTCTTCGAGGCGCTCACGCAGCTGCTGGAGCGCGAGTCGTACGCGGACCTCACGATGGCCGACCTCGCCGCGGAGTCAGGTATCGGTCGGACCGCGCTGTACAACCACTTCCGTGACAAGGACGACGTCGTGGTGGCCTACGCGACGTCGGAGACCCAGCAGTACCTGGATCGTCTGGAGGCCGAGCTGGCGCCGGTCCGCGAGCGACCCCTGGAGGCCCTGGGGGTCTACGTCCGGACCCACTTGGCGCTGGCCGGAGAGCTGCACTTCGGCTTCGGGCCCGAGCTGTACGCGATGTTGTCGCGGGAGTCACTGGTCCGCATCCGCGAGCACGTGCAGGACGTCGAGGCGGTTCTGCGCGACATCCTCGTGGCCGGGATGGCGAGCGGCGAGATGGCCACCGTCGACGTCGCCACGACGATGTCCCTGGTCCACGCGTGTCTGCAGCGTCGTGAGGTGGATCCGGCCGCCGTCGAAGCCTTCGTCGTCCGCGCGGTGACAGCCCGCTGACGCCAGGACGCCCGGCCCCTGCGTGAGGGAACCGGGCGGCCTGGGTACTCGGGTCAGCGGATGGTGATGCTGCCCTTGGCGCCGGTGACCTTGGTGAGGTTGCCGTTGCCGGAGTAGCGGATCTTCAGGCGGTACTTGCCCTTGGGGGCCTTGCGGATCCCGAGCTTGTTCACCTCGCCCTTGGAGTTCAGCTTGACGCGCGGACCGAGGTAGGTCTTCTTGCCTCGCACCAGGACCGCCCGGACGTGTCCGGTGGCCTTGGCGGGGCCGGAGGAGGTGATCCGGACCTTGGTCCAGCCGGACTTCGTCCGCGTCGGCCGCTTGACCTTGCCGACCCGCTTGACGGACGGCTTGCCCTTGGTGACCTTGTGGGTCGCCTTGCCCGACGACGCCGCGTAGGTCCCGTCCGCCTGGTAGGTGGCGGTGAGTGTCCGCGTGCCGGGAGTCCAGTTGACGGGGGTGGCGTTGCTGGCCTTGCCGTTCTTGAGGGCGAGGGTCTTGGTCCAACCGCCCCCGGTCACCTTCACGGTGCCGGTCGAAGCCCCGGCAACGGTGACGGTGAGTGAACCGCGCTTGCCGTACGTGCTGCCCTTCGTGGCCACCTTCGTGCTGGTCACCACGGGTTCGGGTGTGGCGTCGGCGCCGATCTTGATCTCGAGGGGGAGGGTGGGCTTGTTGCGGTCGACGGCGCCGCCGCTGGAGTACCAGTAGGGTCCGGCGCCGACTTTCTGGGTGAAGTCGACGAAGCTCTGGGGGAAGGAGCCCCAGTGGGCGGCGTTGGCGTCGGTCTTGGGGGTCTGGGCCTGGTTGTCGCCGTGGTCGTATTCGACGCCGAGGTAGTCAGGGGT
>JBQGDU010000332.1:0-9873 GCA_052039245.1 Aeromicrobium sp.
GTACCCCGTCTACACCAAGCCCGCCAGCTGGCGCGGGCTCGACGTGCCCGATGTCCTGCGCTCGGGAGACCACGGGGCCGTGGCCAGGTGGCGTCACGAACAGGCAATGCGACGCACGGCTGAGCGCCGGCCAGATCTGCTCGACTGAGACCTACCTCATGGGGATGCGCCAGATTTAACCTTTTGGGCGTTTGCGTAACACGGACGAAACGTTCCGCTGTCGGGAGCGAAACCTGCTGGCCCAAAGATCGTCCCAGCGTCATGACCAGCAGCGTCGCTGCTCAGGCGTTGTTCCGCTCCCAAACATACAAAGAGGTAGAAATGTCACTCTATGTAGCGTGGACGCTACTGTGCGCGGCACTCGTGCTGTTCATGACGCCCGGTCTTGCGTTCTTCTACGGCGGCCTGGTCAAGGCGAAGTCCGTTGTCTCGATGATGATGCTGAGCTTCGGCTCGATCGTCGTCGTCGCGATCCTGTACGTGCTGTACGGCGCCGGCCAGATCGCCAGCGATGGTGGCGGATACTTCGGTAACCCGGCCGACGACATCGGTCTGTCGAGCCTCATCGACAGCGCCAACGGCGCGGCCTTCGAGCCGGGTGACGTCGCGGCTCTCTACGAAGGCGGCGGCTTCGCCGATCACGCCTTCCTCGTCGCCTTCTGCATCATCACGGTGGCGCTGGTCTCCGGCGCGGTCGCCGACCGCGCTCGCTTCTGGCCCTGGATGCTGTTCGCCGGCCTCTTCGCCACGCTCGTGGTCTTCCCGACCTTCCGCTGGCTCTGGGGCGGTTCGGGCTGGCTCGCTGACAACGTGTTCGGCATGGGCGGCGCTTACGACTGGGCCGGTGGAACGATCATCCACCAGTCGGCAGGTGCGGCAGCGCTCGCACTGGCGCTCGTTCTCGGACGACGCAAGGTCGGATTTTCCAAGGAGGAGACCGCACCGCACAACGTGCCGCTCGTGCTGATCGGCGCCTCGATCCTGTGGTTCGGTTGGTTCGGTTTCAACACCGGCGTCTACGGTGACAGCCTCGATCAGACCGGTCTGATCTTCCTCAACACGCTGATCACGCCTGCTGCTGCAGCGCTGGGATACATCGTCATGGAGACGCTGCGCGACGGTAAGGCGACCGCCGTGGGCGCCGCCTCCGGCATCGTCGCGGGCCTCGTGGCCATCACCCCGGCGTGTGCCTTCCTGACGCCGGTCTGGGCCATCGTGCTCGGCATCGTCGCCGGTGCTGTCTGCGCCTTCGCGATCGACCTGAAGTACAAGCTCGGTTACGACGACTCGCTCGACGTGGTTGGTCTGCACCTGGTCGCCGGCTTCATCGGCTGCATCTACGTCGGTCTGTTCGCCAGCGTCGGGACCGAGGGTCTGTTCATGGGCGGCGGCGGCTCGCTGCTCGGCGCTCAGTTCTTCTCCTCGATCTTCGTGATCGCGTACTCGTTCGTGGTCACGTTCATCATCGGCACGGCGATCGAGAAGACGATCGGCTTCCGCGCCACGGAGGAGGACGAGATCGCCGGCATCGACACCGTCCTGCACGGTGAGGGCTACGCGCTCGACTGAGCACGGTTGCACGACACGCGAGGGGCGTCTGCTCGGGCAGGCGCCCCTCGCGTGCTGGTCTGCCGCCCACGGCCCGGCACCCCCGCCGGGGGCCTGGCCGGGTTGGTGATCGGCTTGGTGTGCCGGTGGTGGTCGGTGGCGGGTTGCCGTGTTGGTCTGCCGCCCACGGCCGATTTCGTCCGGTCGCACCTGCTGTGGCAGACTTGATCCTTGGTGCCGGACGGCTCTGCCGCAGGGGAACCGTCACGAGACACCGCGGGGCCTTCGGCTCCGGAACATCACTCTTCTGAACACCGTCGGTGACCTGCGGCACCAGCGAGGAGCCATCATGACCAACGTCGTCGACCAGATCGCAGCCGAGGCCAAGCGTGACGACGTGCCGGACTTCCGTGCCGGCGACACCCTCAAGGTCCACGTCAAGGTGGTCGAGGGCAACCGCTCCCGCGTCCAGGTGTTCCAGGGCGTCTGCATCAAGGTGCAGGGCTCGGGCGTCGGCCGGACGTTCACCGTCCGCAAGGTCAGCTTCGGCGTCGGCGTCGAGCGCACCTTCCCGCTCCACACGCCCGTCATCGAGAAGATCGAGGTGGCAACGCGCGGTGACGTGCGTCGCGCCAAGCTGTACTACCTGCGCTCACTGCGGGGCAAGGCAGCCAAGATCAAGGAGAAGCGCGAGGACTGACGGCCGGGCCGTCACATCGTGATCCTCCGCGGCATGTCCACCGCGCTCCTCTGGGTGCGTCCGGCTAGGCTCCCCGCGTGAGCGAGGGCGAGCGGGAGACCCAGAAGCGTCAGCTGCCCGTCTGGCAGGAGTCGATCCTCCTGGTGGTGACGGCCGTCGTGATGGCCGTCATCGTCAAGGCGTTCTTCCTGCAGGCGTTCTACATCCCGTCGGCCTCCATGGAGCCGACGATGCTCGTGGACGACAAGATCCTCGTCCAGAAGGTCTCCCTGTGGACGGGAGAGCCCGAGCGTGGTGACGTCGTCGTCTTCGACGATCCCGGTGGATGGCTGAGCGACGTCGAGACCGGCGAGCCGTCCAACATCCTCCAGGAGGGCCTGGAGCTCATCGGGCTGTTCCCGACCGGAGGGCACCTGATCAAGCGCGTGGTGGGCGTGGGCGGCGACACCGTGCAGTGCTGCGACTCAGAGGGTCGGCTGCAGGTCAACGGTGAGGCCGTCGACGAGCGCTACCTGATGGACCCTTCGGTGAATGCCGACATCACCTTCGAGGTGGAGGTGCCGGAGGGCTACCTGTGGGTGCAGGGCGACAACCGTGGCGACTCCGCGGACTCCCGCATGCATCAGGGGGACCCGGGTGGTGGCTTCATCCCGGTCGAGTCGGTGGTCGGCAAGGCGTGGCTGCGCGTCTGGCCGTGGAAACGCATCGGCTTCCTGCGCACCCCGGACACGTTCGAGTCCGTCCCGCGGCCGTGACCAGTCTCGCCAGCGGCCGCACCGTGCGCCGCGACGCCGGGCTCTACGGGTACGAGCGTGCGCTCGAACGGCGCGGACTCCATCCGGTGGCCGGCGTCGACGAGGCGGGTCGCGGGGCGTGCGCCGGTCCTCTGGTGGCCGCTGCCGTCGTGCTCGATCGACCCGTGCGTGGTCTCGCCGACTCCAAGCTGCTGTCGCCGGCGCAGCGTGCGACGTGCTTCGAGCTCATCCACGAGCGTGCTGTGGACGTCTCCGTCGTCGTCGTCGAGCCGGGAGACTGCGACCGGATGGGGCTGCACAAGGCCAACATCGCAGCGCTGCGCCGCGCGCTGTGGAAGCTGCAGGTCCGGCCGGGCTACGTCCTCACGGACGGATTCCCGGTCGACGGCCTGGGTGTGCCCGGTCTCGCCGTCTGGAAGGGTGACCGCGTGGCGGCATCCATCGCGGCGGCATCGGTGATCGCGAAGGTGACCCGCGACCGCATCATGACCGAGCTGCACGAGACGTACCCCGTGTACGACTTCGCAACGCACAAGGGGTACAACACGAGCAGCCACCAGGCGGCGCTCGTCGAGCACGGTCCGTGCCCGCAGCACCGCTTCAGCTACGTCAACGTCAGGGCGGTCATGGACGACAGGGCGATGGAGGAACGATGAGCGAGCGACAGCTGGGGGCACCTCCCGCGAGCGCAGCGAGTGGGGGCGCGAACCGACGGCACGTCATCGAGTCGACGCCGTATGCTGCGGGGTTCTCGACGGCGGTGACTCGATGAGCTCCGAGGATCTCGAGCGCTACGAGTCCGAGCAGGAGCTCGCGCTGTACAAGGAGTACCGGGACGTCGTCGGCATCTTCAAGTACGTCGTGGAGACCGACCGACGCTTCTACCTGTGCAACGCCGTCGACGTGAAGGTGCGCTCGGAGACCGGGGACGCGTACTTCGAGGTGACGATGACCGACGCGTGGGTGTGGGACATCTACCGTCCGGCCCGGTTCGCCAAGAACGTCAAGGTCCTCACGTTCAAGGACGTGAACGTCGAGGAGCTCGCCGACTCCGACGTCAAGCTGCCGCCGAACAGCTGATCGTCGGCCGCGCGACGCACGTGCGGGGGGACGCTGGTCGTCCACAGGAACGGCTGTGAGGGGCGTTGCCCACAGGCCTGGTCGAAGGGGCTGGGACGAGACGTCCCGGCGCCCGATGCTGGTCGGCATGTCCTACGCCCGCAACCACGCCCTCGGCCGCTACGGCGAACGAGTGGCGGCCGCCCACCTGGAGTCGCTCGGCATGACGGTGCTCGAGCGCAACTGGACCAGCCGCTACGGAGAGATCGACATCGTCGCCCGCGACGGGACGACACTCGTCGTGTGCGAGGTCAAGACCCGGACCGGGCTCACCCACGGCACCCCGCTGGAAGCGGTCACCACCTTCAAGGCGGCTCGACTCCGACGGCTCGCAGCGCACTGGCTGGAGGTGCACGAGATCGAGCCTCCCGCCCTGCGGATCGACGTCGTCGCCGTCACGGTCCCGCGACGCGGCAGTGCTCGGGTCGAGCGCATCACCGGGGTCGCCTGATGGCCGGCATCGCGCACTCGGTGGCGCTCGACGGCCTGGTCGGTCGTCCCGTCGAGGTGGAGGTGGACGTCAGCTCGGGCATGCCCGGCACCATCGTGGTCGGGCTGGGCGACACGGTGGTCAGCGAGGCGCGAGAGCGAGTCCGTGCGGCGGTGATCAACTCCGGGACGTCCTGGCCGGACCATCGGGTCGCCATCAATCTCGCGCCGAGCACACTGCCCAAGAGCGGCTCGCACTACGACCTCGCGATGGCGCTCGCAGTGTTCGCCGCCAAGAGGGTCATCTCCTCCGAGCTGCTCGCCGACACCGCGTACGTCGGAGAGCTCGCCCTCGACGGGCGGCTGCGGGCGGTCCGAGGTGTCCTCCCGGCCACCCTCGCAGCAGCCGAGGCCGGGTTCGCGACCATCGTGGTGCCGGAGGTCAACGCGTCGGAGGCCGCCCTCGTACCGGGCATCGACGTGATCGGTGCCCGGTCGCTGCGGCACTGTCTCGCGATGGCCACCGGCGAGCCCGAGCCCGACGACCCACCCGTGCCGCCGCTGGACGACTCCTCCGGCAGCGTCGCGTGGGGCGGGATGGACCGCCACGGTGCGCTCGACCTCGCCGACGTCGCCGGCCAGGAGGACAGCCGTACCGCCGTGCTGGTGGCCGCCGCCGGCGGCCACCACGTGCTCATGGTCGGCCCGCCCGGCATCGGCAAGACGATGCTCGCGCAACGTCTCCCAGGACTGCTGCCCGACCTCGACCACGACCAGGCGCTCGAGGTCAGCGCGGTGCACTCCCTGGCCGGCGTGCTGCCGGCGGACTCACCGCTCGTGCGTCGTCCACCGTTCGTGGACCCGCACCACCCCGCCACGGCCGTGGCGATCGTCGGCGGCGGCTCCCGTGGGATCCGGCCGGGTGCGCTCTCGGTGGCCCACCGCGGAGTGCTCTTCCTCGACGAGGCGCCGGAGTTCGCCTCCAACGTGCTCGAGGCGTTGAGGCAACCGCTCGAGAGCGGGCACGTCGTGGTCTCCCGGTCGGCGCAGACGGCGTCGTTCCCGGCACGCTTCCAGCTCGTGCTCGCCGCCAACCCGTGCCCCTGCGGACAGGGCGGGTCGGTGGCCGACGCGTGCGACTGCACGCCGCTCATGCGTCGCCGCTACCGGGACCGCATCTCCGGACCGGTGCGGGACCGCATCGACATCCACCGCACGCTCGTCCCACCGTCGCGGCCTGCCCTGGCCCAGGCGCTCGGCACCGGGCGGTCGACGGCCGAGCTCGCACCGCTCGTCGCGGCGGCCCGCGAGAGGCAACGCCTCCGACTCGCGGAGACGCCGTGGGCGCTCAACACCGACGTACCCGGCGTGGAGCTCCGCAAGCGCTGGCCCGTGAGCGACGGGGGACGTGCGCTCATCGAGACACAGCTCACCTCGCGCAAGCTGTCGGCTCGCTCGGCGGACCGGATCCTCCGGGTGGCCTGGACGGTGGCGGACCTGCGCGAGCACGAGCGGCCGGACGTCGACGACGTCGAGCTGGCTCTCGCCCTGAGGCGGGGCACGCCGCTCGGCAGCGGTCTGCGCGACGTCGTGGGGGAGGCCTCGTGACGGCGGCCCTGGATCGGATGCGCCTGTCGCTGCTGGTCGAGCCCGCCGACCCTCGACTCGCGATCCTGCTGCGCGAGCACGAGCCGGGTGAGCTGGTGGCGGCGATCGTACGGGGCAGCTCGAGCGTCCCCGACCCGTGGCGAGAGCGGGCAGCGACGCTGGAGCAACGACTCGAGGCCACGCGTCGACGGGGGGAGGCTGCCGGGCTGCGGTGGGTCGTCCCCGGTGCCCGGCAGTGGCCCGAGGGTCTCGACGACCTCGCTCACCTCCCGGCGACGCACGACGCGGGAGGCGCGCCGGTCGGGGTCTGGGTGCGCGGAGGTGGCCGCCTCGATGTACTCGCGGAGCGATCGGTGGCGGTCGTGGGTGCCCGAGACTGCACGGCCTACGGGAGCGAGGTGGCGTCCGAGCTCGCCGCCGACGTGGCCGACGCCGGGGTCACCGTCGTCAGCGGGGCCGCTTTCGGCATCGATGCAGCAGCGCATCGAGGCGCCCTCGCCCTCGGCGGGCACAGCATCGCGGTGCTGGCCTGTGGAGCCGACCTCGACTATCCCAAGGCCAACGCTGCGCTGCTCAGCAGGATCGCGGAGGACGGTCTCGTCGTCAGTGAACAGCCGCCGGGCCAGGTGCCCACGAAGTCGCGCTTCCTGTCACGGAACCGACTCATCGCCGCCCTCGCCGGTGGCACGGTCGTGGTGGAGGCCGCCGTGCGCAGCGGATCGCTCAACACGCTGCGCTGGTCCGACGCGCTGGGCCGAGCGTCCATGGCGGTGCCTGGCCCGATCGGGTCGCAGCAGTCGGCCGGATGCCATCGGGCGGTGCGCGACGGCAAGGCGGTCCTCGTGGCGGAGGGGCGCGACGTGCTGGCCGAGCTCGACGGGCCCGGCGTCCGGCCCGAGCCGCAGGCTGGCGGCGCCCCGACCGAGTTCGACCACCTGCCGGACCCAGCGAAGCGTGTGCTCGACGCCTTGGACTGGGACGACGCGTTGTCTGCAGCGGAGGCAGCGGACCGTGCAGGGGTGGGGCAGCGGGACGTCGCCACGATGCTCGCGCTGCTGCACCGGCGGGGGCTCGCCTCCCGGACCGCGCTCGGCTGGTTGCTGGTCCGGCGAGCCGACCTCGCCTGACCGGCCGGGCACGGCACAGTGGTGCCGTGGAGGACGTCAGCGAGCAGTGGGCCGAGGCCCTCGGTGCCTTCGAGGAGCACCTGCGCCACGAGCGCGGGCTCTCCGAGCACTCGGTGCGCGCCTACCTGACCGATCTCACGTCCTTGGCCGAGCACAGCGGACGGCTCGGCCACACCTCCCCCGAGCAGCTGACGCTCCGTGCCCTGCGCAGCCACCTCGCTACCCAGCAGACGCTGGGGCGAGCGCGCACCACGTTGGCCAGGCGCGCGACGTCCACCCGAGTCTTCACCGCCTGGCTCGTGCGTTCGGGGCGCGCCGAGCAGGACGCCGGCTCCCTGCTCGCCAGCCCCAAGGCGCACCGAGAGCTCCCGGCGGCGCTCAGCCGTGCCGAGGTCCGGAGCCTGCTGGAGGCCACCGCCGCGGCCATCGCCGACGACGGCCCGATGGCGCTGCGCGATCTCGCGATGCTTGAGCTGCTCTACGCCACCGGCACGCGCGTCGGTGAGCTGTGCGGACTCGACATCGACGACGTCGACCGAGGTCGCCGCCTCGTGCGCGTCATGGGCAAGGGCCGCAAGGAGCGCTCGGTGCCGTTCGGCGCGCCGGCGGACGAAGCGCTCGAGAACTGGCTCCGCGAGGGACGGCCGGCGCTGGCCCGGGAGGCAAGCGGGCCTGCGCTCTTCCTCGGCGCCAGGGGCGGTCGGATCGACCAGCGCACGGTTCGCGCGGTCGTCCACGACCGGCTCGCCGCGGTGGACGACGCCCCTGACCTCGGTCCGCACGGTCTGCGGCACACCGCGGCCACCCATCTCCTCGAGGGTGGTGCGGACCTGCGCAGCGTCCAGGAGATCCTGGGACACGCGTCGCTCGGGACGACGCAGATCTACACGCACGTCAGCTCCGAGCGGCTGCGTGCCGCCTATCGGCAGGCCCATCCCCGAGCCTGAGGGCCGCGGGAACGGGAGATTCTCACAAGAGCGACATGGGATCCACCGGCCTGCCGTCCCGCTCGACCATGAAGTGCAGGTGGCACCCGGTGGAGAGCCCCGTCGTGCCGACGTGGCCGACGACGTCACCGGTGGCGACCCGTTCGCCGGAGGCCACGGCGTGGGACGACAGGTGCGTGTACCCCGTGCGGGTGCCGTCCTCGTGCTCGAGCACGATCCGCAGGCCGTACGCGGGGTGCGACTCGCGCAGGACCACCGTGCCGGACGCGGCGGCGGCCACCGGCGTGCCGCAGGGCGCGGCGAAGTCGGTGCCGTCGTGCAGCTTGCGGACCCCCGTGACGGGGTGCACCCGCATGCCGAACGGCGACGTGACCGGTCCGCCGACGGGCCGCGCCAGCTCCCCGCCGCCGCTTCGCGGCGGGAGGGGGACCGGGCCGTCGGGATCGACCAGCCGGAACCGGTGGCCCCCGGTGAGCCGTTCACGGGGATCGAGGTACTGCTCCCCGACCAGACGTCCGAGGTGCAGGCAGGCCGTCGCGCAGTGGGAGCCAGGGGAGTCGAGCCGCCCCAGCGCCTGACCGCGCTCCACCGCGTCGCCCTTGCGGACCTTCCGGCTCACCACCGGCTGATAGGTGGAACGTTCGCTGCCGTGGGTGACGGTGACCACGCCGACACCGGCCACGGTGCCGGAGAAGGTGACCTGTCCCGCCGCCACGGCACGCACCGTGTCACCGGCGGCAGCGGGAAGGTCGATACCCCGGTGCCCGGCGCCGGACGGCGAGTCCGGGAGGTCGAAGTCGCGCGCCACGGCGCGATCACCCAACGGCCACGACCACGCCCCGTCGTCCGCAGCGGCCGGGGCGGTGAGACCCAGCAGCACGACGCCCGCCAGCACCCCCATCGCCACGGGGATCAGCGCCACGGGACGGGAGGCAGCGAGGGTGGTGACGACACGGCGGCAGCTCATCGCCCCAGCCAAGCCGGTCCGGAGCGGGTGCGGCAGGGGCCTGGCGCCGGGCTGTGGACGACTCCCGTCGGGGCGTCCGCCTGTGCACGGAGGACGATTTCCGCTTTCGCTGCCGTCTGGCCTAGAATGGCCGCATCACGTCCGTGGACGTGAAATTCGCACGCCTGCCTCCGTGTGACGCGCAAGCCGAACACGGGCACGGTCCTGGTCCCCTCGGGGTTGGTCCGCGCAGCGCCGGCGTCAGGGTGCCGTCCGACCGGACGGCGCGTCAACCAGGAACCGGGCACGTGCGTGCCCATCACAAGGAGATACGACCATGGCCGTCGTCACCATGCGCCAGCTGCTCGAGAGCGGCGTCCACTTCGGGCACCAGACCCGTCGTTGGAACCCCAAGATGAAGCGCTTCATCATGACCGAGCGCAACGGCATCTACATCATCGACCTGCAGCAGTCGCTCGCCTACATCGACGCCGGGTACGAGTTCGTCAAGAACACCGTCGCCCGCGGCGGCACGATCCTGTTCGTCGGCACCAAGCGCCAGGCGCAGGAGCCCGTCGAGGAGCAGGCCAAGCGCGTCGGCATGCCCTACGTCAACCAGCGCTGGCTGGGCGGCATGCTCACCAACTTCACCACGATGCACCAGCGCCTCCAGCGCATGAAGGAGCTCGAGGAG
>JBQGDU010000333.1:0-7762 GCA_052039245.1 Aeromicrobium sp.
CGACGGGGACGGCGGTGCCGTTCTCGGCCAGGGCCTCGCGCAGCCGGCCGGTCAGCGGCGCGAAGGCGGCTCGGGGCACGGAGGTGACGATGGTCGGTACCCGGGCCTCGTGCCAGCCGATGCCGGTGTTGATGATCGAGACACCCGCCTCCTGCAGCCCGAGCGCGAGCTCGACCGTCTCCTCCCACGACTGCGAGTCGTCGACGAGGTCCAGCAGGCTCTGGCGGTACATGACGATGAAGTCGTCCCCGACGAGCTCGCGGGTGCGGCGGACGATCTCCAGCGGGAAGCGCATCCGCTTCTCGGCCGTGCCGCCCCACGCGTCGGTGCGGGTGTTGGTGCGCGCCGTGATCATCTGGTTGATGAGGTAGCCCTCGGAACCCATGATCTCCACGCCGTCGTACCCCCCGCGCTGGGCGAGGGCGGCCGCCTCGGCGAAGTCGGTGGCCGTGCGGTCGATCTCCTTGGCCGAGAATGCGCGCGGCCGGAACGGGCTGATCGGCGACTTGCGGCGTGACGCGCTCTTGACGAACGGGTGGTAGCCGTACCGGCCAGCGTGCAGGATCTGCATCGCGATCTTGCCGTCGTGCTCGTGCACCGCGTCGGTGACCACGCGGTGGGCGTCGGCGAAGGAGCGGTTGTTCATGGTGCCGCCGAACGGCAGCAGCCAACCGGTGCGGTTGGGTGAGTAGCCACCCGTCACGCTGAGCGCCACTCCGCCCTCGGCGCGCTCGGCGAAGTAGGCCGCGAGCTTCGGCAGGTCCTTGCGACGGTCCTCCAGCTTGCTGTGGATGGAGCCCATGATCACCCGGTTGCGCAACGTCGTGTGTCCGAGATCGAGCGGGCTCAGCAGGTGGGGGTAGTCCGGGTGGTCCGGCTGGGTGAACGGCGCACTCACGAGAGGGCCTCCTCCTGGATGCGGGGGAACTGGGCGGCCATCGCCTCCGCGAGTGCGTTGGCGGCGGAGAGCGGACGCACCATCACGGTGAGCTCGGTGATGAGCCCGTCGGTGTTCTCGGTGATGAAGTCGCAGCCGTGCAGGGAGACCTCGCCGACGCGGGTCTCGAAGACCAGGGCGTGGTGGTCGTTCGTGGTGAGAGCGTCGACGTACCGGAAGTCCTCGAAGACCCGGCCGACCCCGCGCAGGATGGCGGAGACGATCGGCTTGCCCTCGTAGGGCTTGAAGGCGACGGGGCTGCGGAAGACGACGTCGTCGGCGAGCAGGTCGCCGAGCCCGTCGAAGTCGCCGCGCTCGACGGCGTCACGGAATGCTTGCATGGTGGCTCCCGGGGGTGTGCTCAGATGGTCGGGTGATCTCGAGGTTCTCTGCATGGGTGCTGGTGCTGGCCGGCGTGTTCAACGTGGTGGTGTGGCCGCGGTTCGCGCGGGCGATCGTGGCCGACGACCGCGCCTGGGCCGGGGCGGCGTGGGACAGCGCGCCCACGTCGTTCCTGTGGGTGCACGCGGTGCTGATCGTCAGTGCGATGGCGCTGGGCGTGTGCGTGCTCGTCATCGGGATCCGAGCCCTGCGTGCTCGAGATGGGCGAGGATCTCCTCGCACCACGTGATGCCGGTCCGCTCGGCGAGCAGGCCGCCCCGCAGGACCAGCCAGCCGCCGATCTCGTCGTCGCCGAGAGCGGTGGGGTCCGGGTAGTACGTCGCGGCGCTGCGTTCGTAGTAGGCGAGCTTCTCCTCGTGCTGCGCGCGTCGCCGCAGGACGTCGTCGACGATCGCGTCGCGGTCGCCGAACGGCAGGGCACGGACCTTGACGGCCAGGGCGCTGCGCAGGGCCTCCGGCGGTGTCGGCGTCCGGGTGAACTCGGTCAGCTCGACACGTCCGGCGTCGGTGATGGCGTAGACCTTCTTGTCCGGTCGGCCGCCCTGGGCGACGAGCTCGGCGGTGACGAGCTTCTCCGCCTCCATCCTGGCGAGCACCTTGTAGATCTGCTGGTGAGTGGCCTTCCAGAAGTTGCCGATGGAGGCGTCGAAGCGACGGGCGAGGTCGTAGCCGCTCGCGGACCGTTCCGCGAGGGACACGAGGATCGCGTGCTCGAGGGCCATGACGAGGACCGTACTATGCAACTAGTTGCAATGCAACGAGTTGGACACATAGCACCGAGGTGTGGTCCGACCGCTCGCCGGCGAGACCTAGGCTGGGTCCATGCCCTACTTCGCCGTCACGTACGACTACTCAGCCGCCGAGGACGAGCTCGCCACCCTGCGCTCGGTGCATCGCGAGTACCTCGCCGGCCTCGACGAGCTCGTCATCAGCGGACCCGCGGCGTCGGGTCGTGGTGCGCTGCTCGTCTTCCGCGCCGACTCCGCCGAGCAGGTGGAGGCGTTGGTCGCCGCGGACCCGTTCGTTGTCGAGGGATGCGTCGGGGAGCGCTCCGTGCGTGACTGGAAGCCCGTGCTCGGGTCCCTGCTCGAGCACTTCTGAGTCAGTCCAGGGTGCTGCGCCAGTGCCCCAGGAGGGCGAGCATCGAGCGCTGCAGCCAGGCGCGGTAGTCCTCGAACCGCCAGTCGGAGCGGTCCACGAGGTGTGCGTACGCCTCGGGTCCGACGATCCAGCTGATCTCGTCCGCAGCATGCTCCGCGTGCGCGGGGTGGAGCAGCCCACGTCCCACCGCCCACTGTGCCGCGATCTGCATGTCCCGTCGACGCCGGGCGTCCAGGTCGGCCACGGCCGCAGCGGCCAATGGGTCTCCCTCGGCCGCGGAGACCATGGCCCGGCTCAGGCCGGCGGTGCGCCGGTTGGCCTCGGCGACGTAGTCGAGCCATCCCTCGAGCGCGTCGTCGACGTCCGGTCGCGCCATGATCGCCGCCATCTCCGGGCGCTCCGCGAGGCTGTGGGGGCCCTCGTCCCCGGCGAAGGAGCGCTCGAACGCCGCGATCAGCAGCGACGCCTTGGGGCCGGCGAGATGGACCGACTGCACCGAGACACCCGCGTGCTCGGCGACGGCCTTCAACGTCGTGGCGGTCCAGCCGTCCCGGGAGAACAGGTCGCCGGCGGCATCGACGATGCGTGCCCGCGTGCGGGCGGCCGCAGCCTCCCGGGTGGGTGAGGTGTACGAACGCGCCACGGCCGGCTCTCCTCTCATATATCGTTAGAGTCACACTCTAGCGAAAGACCTTCCACGATGTCGTCGTCCTACCTTCTCGCCGCCTCGCCCATCCACGGTCACGTGGGACCAGTACTCCGAGTGGGCTCCCATCTCGTGGCCCAGGGCCATCGCGTCACCATGCTCACGGGCTCCCGCTTCGCCGACGCCGTCACCGCGGCGGGGATGCGCCACGTCGCCCTCACCGGCCGAGCCGACTTCGACGACCGCGAGCCGGCCTCCTACCTGCCGGACCGGGACCGGTACAGCGGCGTCCGGCAGGCGCAGTACGACATCCGCACGATCTTCGTGGAGACCATCCCGGACCAGGTGCGCCACGTGGACGAGATCGTCGAGGACCTCGCACCGGACGCCGTGCTGGCGGACAACGCCTTCGCCGGGGTGCTGCCGATGGTGCGCCGCGGTGGTCCACGGCCGCCGGTCCTGGCGCTCGGCGTCACGCCCCTCACGCAGAGCAGTGCCGTGCTCGGGCCGACCGGCTTGGGGCTGCCGCCCGCACGGAACGTCCTCGCGCGCGCCCGGTACCGAGCGATGGGTGCCGTCGCCCGACGCGTGCTCTTCCGTCCGACGCAGCAGTCGGCTCGGCGCGCGTTCGCCGCGGCCGGTGCCGACCTCGACTTCTTCGTCATGGACGCCTCGCGCCAGGTCGACCGGTTCCTGCAGCTCGGGCCGCCGGGTCTGGAGTACGAGCGGCCCGACCTCGCACGCAACACTCGCATCGTCGGCGTCCTCCCGGACGAGCCGGCCGAGACGATCGACCTCCCCGAGTGGTGGGAGGAGCTCGACGCCGGCCGCCCGGTTGTGCACGTGACACAGGGGACGATCGACAACCAGGACTTCGGCCGACTGGTGCGGCCCACCCTCGAGGCCCTCGCCGGCGACGACGTCACCGTCGTCGTCACGGCCGGTGGGCGGGACCCGGAAGAGGTCGGACCGCCTCCGCGCAACGCCCGCGTCGCCCGGTACCTGCCCTACGAGACCTTCCTGCCGCGCGTCGACGTCGCGGTCACCAACGGTGGTTTCGGCGGCGTGCAGTCGATGCTCGCCGCCGGCGTCCCGCTCGTCGTGGCGGGCGGCACCGAGGACAAGCCCGAGGTCGCGGCGCGGGTCGCCCACAGTGGCGCCGGGATCGACCTGCGCACCGGCACGCCCACCCCCGGGGAGGTGGCGGCGGCCGTGCGTCGCGTGCTCGACGACGACGCCTTCCGCACGCACGCCCAGAGGTTGCAGAAGGCCGCGGGGGCCATCGACGCGCTCGGTGTGATTGACTCGGAGCTGCGACGCGTGGGTGGTTGGCGGCGCTGAGGCCGGGTGCTGCCCTAGCATTTCGCCATGCGCACCAGCCCTCTCGTCCCCCGCCTCGCCGGAGTCTCCGTCGCCGCAGTGCTCGCTGTGTCCGCCTGCGCTCCCGCCGACGAGGAGTCCGACGCCTCGTCGTCGGACGAGCTGCCCGACCTCTCGGAGTGCCAGGGTGACGCGTTGTCGCTGTACGAGGAGGGGACGCTGACCATCGCCACCGACACCCCCGCGTACGAGCCGTGGTTCACCGACGACGACCCGTCCAACGGTGAGGGGTACGAGGGTGCCGTCGCGCGGGCGGTCGCCGACCGGCTCGGGTTCGGGCCGGAGGACATCACGTGGGTGACGCAGGGGTTCAACGAGGCGGTCAAGCCCGGCGCCAAGAGCTTCGACTTCGACATCAACCAGTTCTCCATCACGAGCGACCGGGAGAAGGTCGTGGACTTCTCCGCGCCGTACTACAAGGCGCAGCAGGGAGTCATCGTGCTCGAGGACTCCCCGTTCGCCGACGCCACCTCGCTCGACGACCTCGCGGACGCCCGCCTCGGCGCCCAGGTGGGCACGACGTCGCTCGAGGCCGCCGAGCAGATCGAGACCGCCGACGACCCGCTCGTCTACGACGACACGTCCAAGGCGGCACAGGCGCTGCAGAACGGACAGGCGGACGCGATCGTCGCCGACGTGCCGACGGCGTACTACCTCGTCGCCGCCGAGCTGGAGGACGCGACGATCGTCGGTCAGTTCGAGCCGCGGACCGGTGAGTCCGAGCAGTTCGGGCTCCTGCTCGACAAGGACTCGCCGCTGACGCCGTGCGTGAGTGCCGCGATCATCGACCTGACCGAGGACGGCACCCTCGCCGACCTGCAGCAGACGTGGCTCTCCGACGCCACCGACGTGCCGGCGCTGGACTGACGGCCCTGCACACGCCCAGCGAACGACAGCGCGAGCGCGAGCGGTACCGACGCACGCGTTCCCTGCGGCGCGGCTCGGTGGCAGCCGTCTCGACCCTGGTGGTCCTCGGCGGCCTGGCGTTCGTGGTGGTCAACGCGCCGGGGTGGGAGCGGGTCAAGCGGACCTTCTTCCACTGGCCGGACGCCCGCGACTCGGCGCCGCTGATCATCGACGCGTTCTGGCTCAACGTCCGGCTGTTCCTCGTCATCGAGGTCGTGGTCCTGCTGATCGCGGTGCTGGTGGCCGTGGTCCGTGTCGTGCCGGCACCGGCGATGATGCCGATGCGGATCATCGCCACGGTCTACACCGACGTCTTCCGTGGGACGCCCACGCTGCTCGTCGTGCTCCTCGTGGGCTTCGGCGTGCCCGCCCTCAACCTGGTGGGACTGCCGACGAGCCTGTTCTGGCTGGGCGTCATCGCGCTCTCGCTCAGCTACGGGGCATACGTGGCCGAGGTGATCCGCGCCGGGATCCTGTCGGTCCACCCCACGCAGTGGGCGAGCGGGCGTGCGCTCGGGCTGTCGTACGGCAGGACGCTCATCCACGTCGTCCTGCCGCAGGCGATCCGACGGGTTCTGCCGCCGCTGCTCAACGACTTCGTCTCCCTGCAGAAGGACACCGCGCTGCTCTCGACCATCGGCCTGGTGGAGGCCTTGCGGCAGGCCAACATCATCGCCAACCGCGACTTCGTGTTCACGCCGCTCGTCGTGGCCGCGGTGATCTTCATCGCGGCCACCATCGTCCTGGCGAGGTTCGCGGACTGGCTCACCGTGCGGTCCCTGCGCCGGGAGAACGGGATCGTGCGATGACCCTGCTCGAGGCCCAAGGCGTCCGCAAGAGCTTCGGCGCCCACGAGGTGCTGAGAGGCATCGACCTGGCCGTCGACGCCGGGGAGGTGGTGTGCCTGATCGGTGCGTCCGGGAGCGGCAAGTCGACGTTCCTGCGGTGCCTGGACCTCCTGGAGCAGATCGACGACGGCGCCGTGTGGCTCGACGACGTCGAGATCACCGACCCGCGCACGAACGTCGACCGCGTCCGCCGCGACCTCGGCATGGTCTTCCAGGCGTACAACCTCTTCCCCCACCTGTCCGTGCTGCGGAACCTCGTCCTGGGTCCGACCAAGGCGGCGGGGGTTCCCGCGGCCGAGGCGCGCGAGCGAGCATTCGCCCTGCTCGATCGCGTCGGACTGGCCGACAAGGCCTCGGCCTACCCGGACTCGCTCTCCGGGGGGCAGCAGCAGCGGGTCGCGCTCGCCCGGGCGCTCGCGATGCGTCCCCGCGTGCTGCTCCTGGACGAGATCACCTCGGCGCTGGATCCGCTGCTCGTGGGAGAGGTGCTCGACGTCGTGCGAGGGCTGCGCGCGGACGGCATCGCCGTCGTGATGGCGACGCACGAGATGTCGTTCGCCCGGGAGGCGGCGGACCGGGTCGTGTTCCTGGCCGACGGTGTCGTCGTCGAGGAGGGTCCGGCGGAGCAGGTGCTGAGCACGCCTCGGGACCCGCGCACGGCCGCCTTCCTGCAACGCTTCACGGGGTAGGCGTCAGGCGGCGAGCCTGGCGCCCGAGGCCGTCTCGAAGACGTGCACGTCGGCCGGGTCGATGCCGAGCCGCACCGTCTGGCCCCTGGTGATGCGGCGACGACTGGCGACTCGCGCGACGACCGGCGTCTCGAGCACCGCGTCGGCGCCCGGCGGGCGGCCGAACAGGAAGGCGTCGGACCCGAGATCCTCGACGACCTCCACGGTGAGGTCCAGGCCGGCGACGTCATCGGCGACGACGTGCCAGGCCTCCGGACGGATGCCGAGGGTGACCTCGCCTTCCGGGGCGTCGGTGCCGCGGGCCAGCGGGACCTGCAGGCCGTGCAGCTCCGCGCGACCGTCGCCGGTCAGCGTGGCAGGCATGAGGTTCATGGCGGGAGAGCCGATGAATCCCGCGACGAACAGGTTGGCCGGACGCTCGTACAGGGCGATCGGGGTGTCGACCTGCTGCAGGACGCCGTCCTTGAGCACGGCGACGCGGTCGCCCATCGTCATGGCCTCCACCTGGTCGTGAGTGACGTAGACGGTGGTGGTGCCGAGCCGGCGCTGCAGCGCGGCGATCTGGGTTCGGGTGGAGACACGCAGCTTGGCGTCGAGGTTGGAGAGCGGCTCGTCCATGCAGAAGACCTGCGGCTGGCGGACGATCGCGCGGCCCATCGCGACGCGCTGGCGTTGGCCGCCGGAGAGGGCGCGCGGCTTGCGATCGAGCACGGCGGTGAGGTCGAGCAGGTCGGCGGCCTCGGCGACGCGGCGCGTGCGCTCGGACTTCGGCACCCGGGCCACCTTGAGGGCGAAGGCCATGTTCTCGCCGACCGAGAGGTGGGGGTAGAGCGCGTACGTCTGGAAGACCATC
>JBQGDU010000334.1:0-4135 GCA_052039245.1 Aeromicrobium sp.
GTGGCGATCACCTATCCCGACCTGGGGAACATGCAGGACAAGGCGGCCGGCCTGCGTGCCGTGGCCTACCCGCTGCTCTCCTTCACGATCCCGGTCATCTGGTACTTCTTCTGGTCCGACCGGGCGTCGTTCCCCTGGCTCGCCGACCTCCTGATCACCATCACCTGCTTCACCGACATCCTCGGCAACCGGCTCGACCTGTACGACTCCATCTGGTGGTTCGACGACTGGATGCACTTCCAGAACAACGGTCTCCTGGTGGCCGCCGTCCTGCTGCTGACCCTGCACCACGGGGCGTCCTTGGCCGCGACCTTGGAGCGAGCGCTGGCCTTCGGCGTCACCGCGGCCGTCGCGTGGGAGATCGCCGAGTACTTCGCCTTCCTCAGCGACGCCACCGAGAAGTCCGGGGTCTACGCCGACACGCTGGGCGACCTCGCGATGGGCACGCTCGGCACCGTGGTGGCGGCACTCGTGGTGCACGGTCAGTGGCGTCGCGGTCGACTGCGGACCGCCGCACCGCAGCTGGAGCTGGCGCGCGAACGCGTCTGAGGTTCGCTCAACCCACGGACGCCAACGCGAACGGCAGGACGGAGTCCGCGCCCGCAGCCCGCAGCTCTCGGGTGGCGACCGCGAGCGTCCAGCGGGAGTCGACGAGGTCGTCGACGAGCAGCACCGGGCCCACGTGGCGCCCGAGGGTCGTGGCGAGCTCGGGCCCCACCCCGAACCTGCCCCACACCGCCGCGAGCCGGTAGGCGCTGTTGCCACCAGCTGTCTCCCGGGGGGCGTCCGGGTGCAGGTCGAGCGAGCCCAGCACCGGCAACCGCCCGAGCCGCGCGATGCCCTCGGCCAGGGTGCCGACGAGACGCGGCCGGCGGACCGAGGGCACGACGACGACGCCGGTGGGACGTTCCGCCCACCCCCAGTCGCGCAGGACCCGCACACACGCCCCGAGCAGCTCCTCGTCGATCTCCACGTCGTCCGCGGCGGGGGCGAAGAGCTCCCGCAACCGGCCGCCCCAGCCGAGGTCGGTGAGCCGAGCGACCACCCGGCCGGTCTCGAACCGCTCCTGCGGCGGCACCTTGCCCTTGACGTCGACCCCCAGCCGACCGACCCCGGTGGGCCACATCCCCCGCGGCTCCACGGGTACGCCGACCTTGTCCAGCGTGCCGGACGCGGCGGTCCGCGCCTGCTCCCCGACCTCCGTCGGGTACCAGGGCTCCACGCACACGTCACAGCGTCCGCACGGCGCTGCCGAGGGGTCGTCGAGCTCGCGCTGCAGCAGCTCCATGCGGCAGGTCTCGCCTCGCTCGTACGTCAGCATGGCCTGCTGCTCGGCCTCCCTGGCGCGGGCGATGCGCGCGTATCGTTCGGCGTCGTACTCCCACGGCCGCCCCGTGGAGACCCAACCGCCCTGCACCCGGCGCACCGCGCCGTCGACGTCGAGCACCTTGAGCAGCAGCTCCAGCGGGGTACGCCGGATGTCGACCCGGGTCTCCAGCACCGGCACGGACATGGGCTCCTCACCCAGCACCGAGAGCACGGCGTCGGCCTTGTCGGGGCTGGGCATCGACGACGTGGCGAAGTAACGCCAGATGTCCGCGTCCTCGTGGCCCGGCAGCAGCAGGACGTCCGCGTTGTCGGTGGCGCGCCCCGCACGCCCCACCTGCTGGTAGTACGCCACCGGCGAGGAGGGCGCACCGAGATGCACGACGAAGCCGAGGTTCGGCTTGTCGAACCCCATGCCCAGGGCGCTCGTGGCGACCAGCGCCTTGAGCTCATCGGCCTTGAGCGCCTGCTCCAGCGCGACGCGCTCGTCGGGATCGGTCCGGCCGGTGTAGGCGCGCACGGGATGGCCCGCCTCGGCCAGGAGTCGGGCGGTGTCCTCCGCGGCGGAGACGGTCAGGGCGTAGACGATGCCGCTGCCCGGCAGCTCTGCCAGGTGGCTCACCAGCCAGGCGAGACGGTCGCGCGAGGTGGGCAGCGTCAGACAGCCGAGTCGCAGGGAGGATCGTGCGAGCGAGCCGCGCAGCGTCAGGGGCGATGCGCTGCCGGACTCGCCGCCGGCCAGCTGCTCGGCCACGTCCGTGACCACCCGCTCGTTCGCCGTGGCGGTGGTGGCCAGCACCGGCACGCCGTCGGGCATGGAGTCGATGAGCCGTGCGAGTCGGCGGTAGTCGGGGCGGAAGTCGTGACCCCAGTCGGAGATGCAGTGCGCCTCGTCGACCACGAGCAGACCGATGCGTTCACGAAGAGTCGGGAGCTGCTCGTCGCGGAACCGAGGATTGGTGAGTCGTTCGGGCGAGACCAGCAGGACGTCGACGTCGTCGGCCGAGAGCCGCGCGAGCACCTCGTCCCACTCGTGGGCGTTGGCCGAGCTGATCGAGACGGCGCGCACCCCGGCGCGCTCCGCCGCCGCGACCTGGTCGCGCATGAGCGCGATGAGCGGGGAGACCAGCAGCGTGGGCCCGGCGCCCTGGGCGCGCAGCAGCGCGGTGGCGATGAAGTAGACGGCGGACTTGCCCCAACCGGTGCGCTGCACGACGAGCGCCCGGCGACGGTCGTCGACCAAGGCGGAGATGGCCTCCAGCTGCCCCTCGTGGAAGCCTGCCTCGGGCCGCCCGGTCAAGCGGTGCAGGGCCTCGAGGGCGCGGGACTCGGTCTCCGTCGTGACAGGCATGGGCCCATCGTGTCAGCGACCGACGACGGACGGAGGTGGCGCTCCACAGGAGGCGACCGGTGTCACGGTGGACGCCCCCACGACAGTCTGCGACGGTGGACGCATGGACGACAGCCGCATCGTGAGCACCTCCCGACTGATCAAGGCCCCGGCAGCGACCGTCTTCGAGCTGATCGCCGACCCGGCCCGGCAGCCGGAGTGGGACGGCAACGACAACCTGCAGTCCGCGGCGCCAGGTCAGCGCGTCCGTGGCGTCGGCGACGTCTTCCTCATGACCCTGACTCACGACCACGCCGTCCGCGAGAACCACGTCGTGGAGTTCGAGGAGGGACGACTCATGGCATGGCGTCCCTCGGAGGTGGGCGGCCCGCAGCCGGGTCACCTCTGGCGCTGGGAGGTCGAGCCGAGCGGGGACGGCTGCCTCGTCACCCACACCTACGACTGGTCACAGCTCACCGACGAGTCGCGGCTCAAGCGCGCGCAGGCGACCTCAGCGGCGACGTTGATGGCGTCGCTGGACCGTCTCGCAGCACGAGCCGAGGCGACCGTCGACACCTGAGCGCCTCGTCACCACCGAGATCCGAGCGCCCCCACCGACCAGGTCGAGCCGACCCGGCACCGCCGGGAGCGGGGCTCGACTCACCCGGGCACGTCGCTGCGCTCCGTGCAGGGGGTGCCCCCACCCTGCGGGGGGTCTCCCCCCTCCCTGGGCGCCCCCCCCCGCGCCCCGGGGGGGGCGGGGGGGGGCCCCCCCCCCCCCCCCCCCCCGGCCCATACCGATGGGATCGACACGCATGAGTACGACCAAATCTTCAGCGCCGGCTCCGACCGGCAGCAGCGCGGACGCCTCGGCCAACCGGGTCAGCCGTCCGCTGGGACAGCGCATGCTGGCCCGTCCCGAACTCGGGGCCATTCTCGCAGCGGTGTTGATCTTCAGCTTCTTCCTGATCATCGCGCCCTCGTTGCGCTCGGTGGGTTCGCTCACCACCGTGCTCTACGAAGCCTCCGTCGTCGGTATCCCGGCCGTGGCGGTCGGCATGCTGATGATCGGTGGGGAGTTCGATCTCTCGGCCGGTGTCGCAGTCATCTCGACCGGACTGTTCACCGCGATGATCAGCTACCAGCTCAACCTGAACATGTGGGTCGGGGCCTTCCTGGCCCTCGTCCTGGCGCTGGTGATCGGCTTCATCAACGGGTACCTGGTGGTGAAGACCGAGATCCCCAGCTTCCTCATCACTCTCGGCACGTACTTCATCCTCTGGGGAGCCAATCTCGGCGTCACCAAGCTGGTGACCGGCCAGGTGGCGACGCAGAACACCGCCGACATGGACGGTTTCGGCTCGCTGAAGGCGATCTTCGCGACCCAGATCGACCTCGGCGGCGGGGCGACCCTGCAGATCACCGTCCTCTGGTGGATCCTGTTCGTGCTGATCTCGGCCTGGACCCTGCAGCGGACCC
>JBQGDU010000335.1:0-6368 GCA_052039245.1 Aeromicrobium sp.
GAGTACCGCGTCTCCGGCCTGCCCGTCGTCGACCCCGACGACCACCTCATCGGCATCATCACCAACCGCGACCTGCGCTTCACGCCCGTCGCGGAGTGGGCCTCCACGCTCGTCGGCGACGTCATGACGCCCATGCCCCTCGTCACCGGCCCCGTGGGCATCAGCCGTGAGGACGCCTCGGCCCTGCTGCGTCAGCACAAGCGCGAGCGGCTGCCGATCGTCGACGCCGAGGGCAAGCTCGCCGGGCTCATCACGGTCAAGGACTTCGTGAAGTCCGAGCAGTACCCGATGGCCAGCAAGGACGCCGACGGGCGCCTGCTCGTCGGTGCCGCCGTGGGGTTCTTCGGCGACTCCTGGGAGCGTGCGAACGCCCTGCGCGAGGCCGGCGTGGACGTGCTCGTCGTCGACACCGCTCACGGTCACGCGCGGCTCCTGCTGGACATGATCCGCCGGATCAAGGCCGATCCGGCGTTCGCCGGCATCCAGGTCATCGGCGGCAACGTCGCCACTCGGGCCGGCGCCCAGGCGCTGGTCGACGCCGGGGTCGACGCGGTCAAGGTCGGCGTCGGACCGGGCTCCATCTGCACCACCCGCGTCGTGGCCGGGGTCGGGGTCCCGCAGATCACCGCCGTGTACGAGGCCGCGCTCGCCTGCAAGCCGGCCGGCGTCCCCGTCCTCGCCGACGGCGGGCTGCAGTACTCCGGCGACATCGCCAAGGCGCTCGTCGCCGGCGCGGACACGGTCATGGTCGGCGCGCTGCTCGCCGGCTGCGAGGAGAGCCCCGGTGAGCTGATCTTCGTCGCCGGCAAGCAGTTCAAGACCTACCGCGGCATGGGCTCGATCGGTGCGATGGCCTCGCGCGGCAAGAAGTCCTACTCCAAGGACCGCTACTTCCAGGCCGACGTCACCAGCGACGACAAGATCGTCCCCGAGGGCATCGAGGGCCAGGTCGCCTACCGCGGTCCTCTCGGGGCCGTCGTCCACCAGCTCGTCGGTGGCCTGCACCAGTCGATGTTCTACGTCGGCTCGCCGAACATAGCCGAGCTGCAGGAGAGCGGCCGGTTCGTCCGCATCACGTCGGCCGCGCTCAAGGAGAGCCACCCGCACGACATCCAGATGGTGGCCGAGGCGCCCAACTACTCCGGTCGCTGACTCCCGGACGGAGCCTCCGGGGTGGCCCCCGTGCACTCCGTGCGGGGAGGTGCCACCGCGCAGCAGACCCGCGGCGCCGACCCGGAGCGTGTCCGCGGGGCGACGGTCTCGGGCGGTCTCGTGGGAAGCCGGAGACGGATGAGGCGACCGATAGGGTGGCGCCATGGCTGAGATCGAGATCGGGACCGCCAAGCGCGGCCGGCGGGCGTACTCCTTCGACGACATCGCGATCGTCCCGAGTCGACGCACGCGTGACCCGGAGGAGGTCTCGACGCACTGGCAGATCGACGCCTACCGCTTCGACCTGCCGGTCGTCGCCGCGCCGATGGACTCGGTGATGAGTCCGGCCACCGTGATCGAGGTGGGTCGACACGGCGGCCTGGGCGTGCTCGACCTCGAAGGTCTCTGGACCCGTTACGAGGAGCCGGAGAACCTGCTTGCGGAGATCGCGAGCCTCGATCCCAAGGCCGCCAACGCCCGCATGCAGGAGATCTACGCCGAGCCGATCAAGCCCGAGCTCATCAGGACGCGTCTGCAGGAGATCCGCGACGCCGGTGTCACCGTCGCCGGGGCCTTGTCGCCGCAGCGCACGAAGCAGTTCGCGGACGTCGTCGTCGAGGCCGGCGTCGACCTGTTCGTCATCCGAGGCACGACGGTCTCCGCCGAGCACGTCTCCGGCCAGACCGAGCCGCTCAACCTCAAGGAGTTCATCTACGAGCTCGACGTGCCGGTCATCGTCGGAGGCTGTGCCACCTACCAGGCCGCGCTGCACCTCATGCGCACCGGCGCGGCCGGTGTGCTCGTCGGCTTCGGCGGCGGAGCGGCTCACACGACCCGGTCCGTGCTCGGCGTCGCGGTGCCGATGGCCTCGGCCGTCGCCGACGTCGCCGCGGCCCGCCGTGACTACCTCGACGAGTCCGGCGGCCGCTACGTGCACGTCATCGCCGACGGCTCCATCGGCCGCAGCGGCGACATCGCCAAGGCGATCGCGTGCGGCGCCGACGCCGTCATGATCGGCTCACCGTTCGCGCGGGCCACCGAGGCGCCCGGCCGCGGCTACCACTGGGGGGCCGAGGCGTGGCACTCCGAGCTCCCGCGGGGCGAGCGCGTGGAGTTCGGCACCATCGGCTCGCTGGAGTCGGTGCTGTTCGGTCCGTCGTCGGTGCCGGACGGCACGATGAACCTCATCGGCGCGCTGCGCCGCGCCATGGCCACCACGGGCTACACCGAGCTCAAGGAGTTCCAGCGGGTCGAGGTCGTCGTGTCGTGACGCAGCCCCTGCCAGCGCACCCCGGGCGTCCACCCGGCCCGACAGACCTGCAGAAGGACCGGACCGTCGACGTGGTCGTGGCCTGGATCCTGTGGTGCCTGCTGGTCGGCGGGGTCGTCCTGTGGGCCATGATCCTGGCGTTCTTCGGTGCCATCGTCGGCCCGCTCGCCTGCCCCGGCGGCGAGACGAACGAGCAGCTGCGCTCGAGCCTGTGCGACGGCGACGGGGCCACGGTGGCGCGTGTCGGGTTCATCGCCCAGTGGATCGTCATGGCGCTCGCCGTGGTCGGGTCACTCGTCGGGGTGGTCCTGGCGACGACGCGACGGCGCCTTGCGTGGATCTGGCCGGCGGCCGGCATCGTGCTCGTGATCGTCGCGGCGCTGGTGTGGTGGGCGGCTGCCGCAGCCGTGACGTCCTGAGCGTCACTCCAAGGAGTCCGCGAGGTCGTAGCAGTCGTCCGGCGTCATCGTCGTCGCACGCTCCTCGGCCAGCTGCTCGCGTGCCTGTGCGGCACGGTGCCGTCCGAGGTTCCAGTCCAGGGCGGACTCCGGTGCGGACCGTTCGGTGAGCTCCTCCAGCACGCACCGTGCCAACGGCGTCGGCAGTGTGTCGACGATCACCGGTGCGGCGTCGTCGCCGAGGTAGGAGAGGTAGTAGGCGTCGAGGCGGCCGGTCTGCTCGTACCGCTCGATGTTGTGCTCGGCGACCCATGCGTCCGGGTTCAGCGCGCCGAGCACGAGCAGTGCTCCGGCGCCGGTGAGCACGGCGGTGCGAGGCAGCCACGTGCCGCTGAGCCGGAGCACGGCGACGAGCGTCAGCAGGACCAGCATTCCCAGCCACAGCTCGAAGCCCACCACGAAGAGCCGCAGCACGGTGAAGCCGTACGCGTCCTGGTACAGGTCCATCCGGTGCAGCGCCGACCAGACCACCGCCGTGGCGAGAAGGCAGAGCAGACCGAGGGATCCGCGCAGCAGCAGCCGGTCGCGCGCGGTCTCGAGGGGAGCCACTCGCACCGTGACGCCGATGACCACGAGGGTGAGGAAGGTGATGACCGTCAGCTGTCCGAACCCCTGGTGGACGTAGTCGGCGTAGGTGAGGCCAGTGGTGCGGCGCAGGTACGCCTCGCCGCCCCAGAGCGCGGCGGACTGTGCGGCGTGGAAGGCCAGGAAGAGCGCGATGACCGTCCCGAGAGGAACCAGCCACTCCCAGGTGCGGCGGACGGTCGGGGCGTTGGGCAGGCGGTCCGCCAGCTCGGTCGGCGGATTGAGGGCGAGGTAGCAGCCGGCGAGGGTGACACCGCCGACGAAGCACAGCAGGAAGCTGCGGACGACGATGGAGTCCCAGGCCAGCTCGGGCGCCAGCGAGGACACCCAGGAGCCGAACACGGCGTCACCGGAGGCGAACAGCCCACCGAAGACGAGCAGTGCCAGGAGGACCGCTGCGCCGGTCCGCAGCGCCGGCCACACGACGGAGAGCTGACGTGTGGCCGTCACGGTGCGTGCGAGCAGCGGCAGCCCGCGGACGGCGGACAGCACCCACGCGACGGGGACGAGAACGACGGCGAGTGCCGACCTGGCTCCCGTGAGCGCCACGGTCAGGGTGCCGCCGGCGACGAGGATGCCGAGCAGGCCGAGCCACTCCGCGGACCGCAGCACCGACAGCGACGCGAGGCCGATGCCCAGCGCGACGCTCGCCAGCACGAGCGGCTGACGTCGCCGCGCGGACGCCAGGAGGAGGGCCGCGCCGACGGCCACGGCGACCGTCAGGTAGCCGATGCCGGTGCGGTGGTCGGGAAGCAGGAGCGCGGCGAGCAGCCCGACAGCGAGAGAGGCGAGCAGGAGCGCCGGTTGCGCCGGCAGCGCACCCTCGGGCCACCATCGGCCGAAGAGGTCGTCCACGATGCCGCGGGGAGCGGTCTGGACGACACGTCCGGGTCCGGCAGGCCCGAGTGGTGCAGGGTCTCGGTCGGGGGGAGTGGTCGTGGACACGCGGGGCTCCTCAGGTGGTCCGGACGGGGTGACGTCGGGTGTGCCGTCGACCGGTCGGGTGGTGACGACGGGGGACTCTGGGTGGCGTGGTTGGTCCGGTGCGAGCGGCAGCTCGATGCGGAGCCGAGCGCCGACGTCCGAGCCGGTGGGCGCGGGGAGCGCCGCGATCGTGCCGCCGTGCAGCTCGCACACCCATCGGGCGATCGCGAGGCCGAGGCCGGTGCCGCCGCTGGCGTCGGGGCCCGTGCCGAACCGGTCGAAGAGCCGCTCGGTGTCGCCGTCGGGGAAGCCCGGACCGTCGTCCTGCACCTCGAGCCGCCACGTCGACGCGGCGGCGTCCGTGGTGCCCATGAGCCGGACACGGCCACCGGGGGGGACGTGCCGTCCCGCGTTGTCGAGCAGGTTCACCACGAGCTGGGAGAGCCGTGCCGGATCCGCGCTCACGACGAGGCCCGGGGGTGAGACCGAGATGACGTGCTCGAGGTCGCGGCCGTGCACCGCAGCCTCCGCCACGGCGTCGTCGAGCAGGGCCCGCACGGGCACGTCCTCCAGGCGCAGCGGAGCGACGCCGGCGTCGATGCGTGAGAGGTCCAGCAGGTCCGTCACCAGGTCACTCAGGCGCTCCGCCTGGCCCAGCGCGGCTCGCAGGGTCGCGTCGTCCGGCGCCACGATGCCGTCCGCGACGTTCTCGAGCAGGGCCCGCTGGGCGGCGAGCGGGGTGCGGAGCTCGTGGGCGACGGTGGCGACGAGCTGACGTCGTTCCCGGTCGGTCCCCGCGAGGTCCGCTGCCATGGCGTTGAAGGCGCGGCCCAGGTCACCGACCTCGTCGCGCGACGAGGCGCTGACGCGCAGCGAGTGGTCGCCGGCGGCCATCCTCTCGGCCGCGGCCGTCATCTCCCGCAGGGGCGACGTCATCCCGCGGGCGAGCCACTGGGTGACGAGCAGTGCGCCGGCGACGGTCACCGGCAGGGTCACCCAGACCGGCAGCTCGGCGCGGTCGCCCACGAGGGCGACGAGCGCCGCGACGACGACGCTGGCCGCCACGAGGAACCCGAGCTTCACCCGGACGGAGCCGATGCCGTCGAGCGGTCGGTCGCTGCGCCAGGCGGCGCGCAGGGCCGCGATCACGGTGCCACCTCCACGGCGTAGCCGACACCGTGGACGGTGCGGATGCGCTCGGTGCCGATCTTGGCGCGCAGGGACTTCACGTGGCTGTCGAGCGTGCGGGTGTGGTGCGCGTCGGACCAGCCCCACACCTCGCGCATGAGTGCCTCACGCGTGCACACCGTCCCGGGCGAGGAGGTGAGTGCCGTCAGCAGGTCGAACTCCAGCGGTGTCAGGTGCACCTCGGTGTCGGCGACGTGGACGTGGCGACGTGCGACGTCGACATGGAGGTCGCCCACCTCGCGACGCGGGTCCTCGGCGCCGGACAACGCCTCGGCGCGCTCCACGCGGCGCAGCAGCGCGCGGACCCGGGCCACCAGCTCGCGCATGCTGAAGGGCTTGGTCATGTAGTCGTCCGCGCCGACGGCGAGGCCGACGAGCAGGTCGGTCTCGTCGTCGCGGGCGGTGAGCATGAGGACGGGGACGGGGCGCACCGCCTGGATCCGTCGGCAGACCTCCAGCCCGTCGAAGCCCGGGAGCATGAGGTCGAGCACGATGAGGTCCACGTCGTGCTCCTCGAAGGCGGTGACCGCCGACGGTCCGTCGACGGCCCGCAGGACGAGGAGACCCTCGGACTCGAGGCGGTCGCCGCCGCCCGCCGCTACCGCGACCTGTGAGCCGCGGCCGCGCACCGGGACCTTCACGAGATCTCCACACCGAGCCCGAGCGGGCTCCAGGGGCGGCTCCCTAGTCTCGTCACCATGAGCGAGGGGAACACCGGAGCCGACGTCGTGCTCGTCGTCGAGGACGAGCCGGTCATCCGGCAGGCCGTGGCCGACCGCCTCCGGGCCGAG
>JBQGDU010000336.1:0-1870 GCA_052039245.1 Aeromicrobium sp.
CCGCACCGCGAGGTGGGGTCGCTCTCCGCGGCCTCGCAGCAGATCGTCTCGATGGCGCGCGCCCTCTCGCACGACGCTCGGGTCATCGTCATGGACGAACCCTCGGCCGTGCTCGACCCCGACGAGGTCGACGGTCTCTTCCGAGTGGTCGAGGACCTGCGCTCCGAAGGCACGGCCATCATCTACATCTCGCACCGGCTGGAGGAGATCCGGCGCATCGGCAATCGCCTCACGGTGCTCAAGGACGGCGGCACCGTCGCGGTCGACCTCGACGCCCGGGAGACGCCCACGTCCGAGCTCATCGCCTTGATGACGGGGCGCAACGTCTCGGCCGCCTACCCCGAGCGTCGGGTCCCGCCGCCCTCGGACGCGCCTCTGCTGGTCGTCGACGGACTCACCCGCGCCGGGGAGTTCGCCGACGTCTCGTTCGCGGTGCGCCCGGGAGAGATCCTGGGCCTCGCCGGGCTCGTCGGCGCAGGCCGCAGCGAGATCGTCGAGACGCTCTTCGGCGCGCGCCGCGCCGACACGGGCACCGTCAGCGTCGGCGGCCAGGTGCTGCGGCGCGGAGCCGTCTCCTCCGCCGTCGCCGCCGGCGTCGGGCTGTGCCCGGAGGAGCGCAAGCACCAGGGGCTCGTGCTCGACGACGCCATCTACCGCAACATCTCGCTCGCGAGCCTCGGCCGGTTCGCGCGGGCCGGGGTCAGCAACGATCGCGCCGAGCGACGCGCCACCGAGCAGGCCGCCCGCTCGGTCGACGTGCGACCGCTCCACCTCGACCGGCACGTCCGCACCCTCTCCGGCGGCAACCAGCAGAAGATCGTGCTGGCCCGCTGGCTGCTCCGCGAGTGCCGGGTCCTGCTGCTCGACGAGCCGACCCGCGGCGTCGACGTCGGGGCGCGCGCGGAGATCTACGCCCTGATCCAGGACCTCGCGGAGTCCGGAGTCGCGATCGTCGTCGTCTCCAGCGACCTCGAGGAGGTCCTCGGCCTGACCCACCGCACCCTCGTCGTCGCCGACGGCCGGATCGTCCACGAGGGCTCCAGTGACGCCCTGACCGCCTCCGACGTCCTCGACCGGATCCTCGACCAGCACTCCTCCCCATCTCACGACCCCTCCACGAAGGGAGACGCCGCGTGACCACGACCGGTTCGTCGACCCCGTCCCCGGCCACCGCCACCCCCGACGCCTCCGGCGTCCCGGCCGGGCCCTCGAGCTCGGGCGGGCGGGGGATGCCCACGGGCTTCGCTCGCAGCGCCGGGCTCGTCATCGCCCTGCTGATCCTCTGCGTCGTCGGGGCGATCACCGCCGGTGACCGGTTCGCCAGCATCGACAACCTCATGACGATCCTGCGCTACGCGTCGGTGGTCGGCGTGGTCTCCGTGGGCATGACCTTCGTCATCACCGGCGGCGGCATCGACCTGTCCGTCGGCGCGGTGGTGGCGCTCTCCTCGGTCTGGGCCACCACGACCGGCACGCAGGCCATGGCGGACACGTTCGGGTGGCCGGTGATGGTCTTCACCGCGGTGCTCGTGGGCACCTTGTGTGGCGTCGTGAACGGCGTCCTCATCGCCTACGGCAAGATCGTCGCCTTCATCGCCACGCTCGCGATGCTCGCCTCCGCGCGGGGACTCGCCGAGATCCTCGCCAACCGCAAGACCCAGATCATCGAGAACCAGGGCTTCCTCGACACCTTCCGTGCCGAGCCGCTGGGCATCCCGGTCATCGTCATCATGTTCGTCCTCGTGGCCGTCGGCGGCTGGTTCCTGCTGAACCGCACCACCTTCGGGCGGCGCACGTTCGCGGTGGGCGGCAACCCCGAGGCCGCTCGACTGGCGGGGATCAAGGTGCAGCGGCACACGCTCTACCTCTA